>NZ_JAAHHM010000327.1:0-1840 GCF_010692445.1 Moorena sp. SIO3E8
GTTTGGTCTTCCGATCTAGGGGTGCCCATTTATCTTTCCCCAGATGAGGTGAAGCATAATGGGGAGCTTAGAATTGATTCCGGAACTATTGAAAAATACAATCTGGACCCGCGTGTTTCAGATGTGATCACAAACTTTTTTCTTGTTAAGGATTTTGGGGAGTTGTACACTGATGATTTTGAGCTTAACATGCAATTGAAAAACACCCAAAGAGATGGATTTGGGGGTTGCCAGGATGTGGAGATATTTGTGTTGTACGACAATGGTGCCATTGGAATTCCCTTAGCCAAAAAGGGATGCATTTCCAATTTGAGATTGATGGCCTTTGGCAGTTATTTGGATGGAAAAAAGAGTGACCTCTCCTCGTTTGGGGTTAGCTTTGATGATTTTGTGCCACTGCGATGTATTTCCAACAGCGAATCGTTCCAAATATTTGTGGACAACAAATTGGCCTTTGAGATGCCTTCCGTCGAGGAACATCTCTCTATAAAGGGTGTTTCCGTTCATTTTCAGGGAGCGGGAGCCATCAAGCAAGTAGCTTTTAATAATCCGGAAGGGACGGTTTACTCATTTCCAGTCCCATAGGACCAAAAATGAAATAAAGCCGATGAGGCACCATCGGCTTTGTCAACTTACATGAATTGATTACTTCAAATAGCCTACCACTTCTTTCATGGCGGCATCGACAGCATCTTTTTCGAAATACAACTGTTGTTGATTGAATTCGTTCAACCATACAATATCCTTATCGCCTTGAAGCAAATCATAAAATGCTTTGGCTCCATGTGGCACCGCACCACTTTCACTGTGTACGATGAAAACAGGTTGCTCAATGTCCTTCCCGATGCTTATGCCGTCAAAGGTCAGCCATGGTTCCCATGAACTCACAGCAAATCGATTATCGTAGACGGCACCTGCAGCTTTGGCCGGGTTTAGGTAGTAGTCGAATGCATTTTCGGGGACATACATCGCACTCAAAGGGTCCAGTTCACTGGCAGCAAGTACGTACTCCATTTCACCGGTTTCTGCGTATTTCTTTTTGGCATCTCCAGCAGCTTTCAACAATCCTTCAGTTCCTCCGGGTCTCATGTCATAGATGCTTTTGGCAATTTCTGGATTGTGCAACCAAGGCGCTACCAAAATCAGTTTGTTGATTCTACTATCCTGAGCGGTCGCATGGGCCATATACCCAGAACTGGCACAAACACCCAATCCAGAAATTTCTGTGGCATTCACGTTTTCATGATTGGTCAAAAAAGTGACCGCCGATTTGATGTCCTGTATCTTAAGGTCATAGTCCTCAACTTGTCTTGGCTGCCCTTCGCTCTCACCAAAGCCTGTGAAATCAAACGTTAGGGTAATAAAGCCGTCTTTTGCCAAAATACTGGCATACTCATCGGGCATTTGCTCTTTCACGCTGGTCCAGCTGCCAGTAACAATGGCGGCAGGATATCTTTTTTCAGCATCAAAACTGGGTGGAAGAAAAAGATGTCCTTTTAGCAATACTCCCTCACTGTCAAAAGTGATATTCTGGAGTTTTACCCCACTATCGGTAGATGCTCCAGCTTTGTGCATGGAATAGGTTTCTGGTTGTAGGCCTGGCCAGCCATTTAATAAAATATTCGGATTGAATTGTTCCACAAACCTTTCAATTTTCCCATCTTCTGAAATGGTATAAGTGCCGACATAGGAATTGTTGTACGGTTTGCCCTCCCCTGTGGTGATGGTCCCGGAAAATTTCACAAGGACCACATTGGGGTCTGCGGTACCGAAATAGGACCTTTTATAGCTTTGGCTGTATTCCATGACCCCTGAATATTGGGCCCGCATGGCTTCAATA
>NZ_JAAHHM010000328.1:0-1795 GCF_010692445.1 Moorena sp. SIO3E8
GGCTATGGCAGCGGACTATTTTGAGCCTGCGCGGGAAGAAGAGATTGAGGATCTGCCGGAGGATTCCGCTGCTCCAGTTCGACCTGATCCCGCTCTCAGGCAACTGCTCGAGCGGCCGGACGACCGCCTGCTGAAGGACGTGGGATTGAGCCGCGACAGCGCCTTCGCCGAAGTGGCGCGCTTCTGGCGGGAATGGTCGCGCCGGCGCGATCCCTGGCATCTTTAAGTGCCGCGGCGAAATTTGCCGAGAGAGGAAAAGAAAATGGCCCGCGCTGCGATCAGCGCGGGCCAGTTTTCAGGTCCGGAGTGTTTCGGAGAGGGGCCTGCTTATCAGGCGGGAACCGCTTCCTGCTCCTGGTCGGAGTTGCTCGCCGGCTGGCTGTCCTGTCCACCGACCGGATCGCGCAGCACATAGCCACGGCCCCAGACGGTTTCGATGTAGTTCGCGCCGCCGGTCGCCGCCGAAAGCTTCTTGCGCAGCTTGCAGACGAAGACGTCGATGATCTTCAGTTCCGGCTCGTCCATGCCGCCGTAAAGATGGTTCAGGAACATCTCCTTGGTCAGGGTCGTGCCCTTGCGCAGGGACAGCAGCTCGAGGATACCGTATTCCTTGCCGGTCAGATGCAGCGGTTGGCTGTCCACCTCGACGGTGCGGGTGTCCAGGTTCACCGTCAGCTTGCCGGTCTGGATGATCGAGTCCGAATGGCCCTTGGAGCGGCGGACGATCGCCTGAATACGGGCAATCAGTTCACGCTTGTCGAAGGGCTTGGTCAAATAGTCGTCGGCGCCGACGCCCAGGCCCTTGATCTTGTCGTCCAGACCGTTCAGGCCGGACAGGATCAGGATCGGGGTCCTGACCCGAGCGGCGCGCAAACGCCGGAGAACCTCGTAGCCGTCGATGTCCGGCAGCATGAGGTCGAGGATGATAATGTCGTAGTCATAGATCTTACCGATCTCAAGGCCGTCTTCACCCATGTCGGTGGTGTCACAGACGTAGCCTTCGGATCGCAGCATCATCTCGATGCCCTGTGCCGTCGCGGAATCGTCCTCGACCAGAAGTACTCTCATAGCTCCAACCCAAATGGTTAAGATTATTCAAGATTAAGTCCGTTAACCATTTTGGGGAAGCTTTATTAACAAACTCTTACCTAAAGCCGGTTATGTACGAACAAATTTTCGATTCGCGCGGCAGCTTTGAGAATTTTTTCCGATAAGAAATTGATAAGATTGATAAAAGCCGGGTTAAGCTAAAAGCGCAAAAAATTTTCCCAACGCGATTGAAGTTCTCGTTTGGGGGGCAAAAAAGAGTCTTGAGCCGCGTCTTTAATCCTCCGTTAAACGTAATCGGAGATCTTTCCGTTCGTTGGGGTTAGCCATAACCCCTTGAATTGCGGATGGTATGCGTGCCCCTTTCTTCTTCCTCGCTGATTGCTGAAATTGAGCAGATTCCCAGTTACCAACTTTACGGCAGGGTCGCCGGAATCCTCGGGATGCTGGTGGAGGTCGCCGGCCTCGAGCGAGTCCTTTCAATCGGTGCACGTTGTAACCTGGTGGCCCGGGGCAACCGCCGGGTGCCGGCGGAGGTGATCGGCTTTCGCGATAAACGCGCACTCGTGTTGCCTTTTGGCGCGCTCGATGGCGTCGGTCTGGGCTGCAAGGCCGAACTCGCAGATTCAGATCCGGTGATCCGACCGCATCACGCCTGGCTCGGACGGGTCATTAATGCTCTCGGAGAACCGGTTGACGGCAAGGGACCGCTGACCAGCGGTATGGATCCCTACCGTCTGCGCGCCTC
>NZ_JAAHHM010000329.1:0-1801 GCF_010692445.1 Moorena sp. SIO3E8
GATGCAGTCGCTCATGGGGGAAACCCCCGCGTGAAGGCGCTGCATCGCTTTCTGATCACCCACACCCTACACCCGGTCCCCCTACACCCCACACCTCACGTCTTTGTTAAAAACCTACCCCTGTGAGGGGTTAGGGGTGGGTTCCTCTTACCTGCTCCCTGCTCCCTGCTCCCCGCTCCCTAAAAACCAGAAATTTGTACCTCACAAGTCGTAGAATTGCTATATGATTTCAAAAGAAAATCCCAACCTAGAAGCTATTTTCCTAAACCAGCGGTAAACGTATCTCAAAGCAGCTACCAACCCCAACCTGAGAGGTAAGGGTGATTTTTCCCCCATGACTGTGAGTGATTGCTTGAGCGATCGCAAGTCCCAACCCGGTACCCCTCTCTCGGCGAGAACGAGCTTTATCGGCACGCCAGAAGCGATCAAATACAAACGGCTGATGTTCAGGGGCAATACCAATGCCAGTATCCTCAATCATGACCAGGGCACAGCGATTCTGTTTGGCAACAGTAAGAACCACTTTTCCTTTAGGGGGTGTGTATTGCAGGGCATTCTCTAGCAAGTTGGAAAATAAACGGGTCAGTTGCCCTTCATCCCCAATTACAGAGACTGTTGTCAGGCACTTATATTCCAAAGAAATCTGCTTATCTTGAGCAAATGATTCTAACAATTCCACCACATTCTGCAAAACTGTATTGAGGGAAATTGGGACTGACTTTCGAGTCGGGATTGACAAGGCTGCATCAGTACGAGCTAAAAATAGTAAGTCTTCTGCTAAGTGGCTCATCTGATCTGTAGCGCTAGCAATAGCCACTAACTTCTTAGCATCCTTGGGATGAATTCGCTCAGGATGATTTCGCATCACATCCACAGAGGCTTTAATTGCTGTCAGAGGACTGCGCAATTCATGGGAGGCATCAGCAGTAAACTGTTTAAGCTGCTTAAAACTTTGCTCAATCGGCTCAAGAGCTTTCTGGGTCAGCCAAAGTCCACCGATACCAACAAACCCTAGAGCGATCATTCCTCCCATTCCTAATCCCCAAAATAGTTGGCTTTGGACGATTTCTACATCCTCTGTGGATTGACTGGCTCGAATATAGCCCTCTAGGGATGGCTGGCTTGGTTTCGAGGTGTCTTTAAAGACAGAAATTGTAAACGTCCTAATTGGCTCTGATGTCTTGGGGAGTTGTAGAGTCTTGGAACCCAGTTTTGGCGGGAAAGTCAACACAATCACACCTCGCCTTGCCAATAGTTGACCGTTAGCATCAAACCATTCTAGGCTTTGTTGGTCTCGGTTAAAGATATCTCGCCAGGGGACTTCATCAACTTGTTCAATGTATTGACTCCCTTTCACTTCTACTTCAGTAAATGATGGGGCGGCGGATTGGGCTAAAGTCCGTAGTTTTTTGTCAAGTTGCTGGTACAGACTCTGTGTTAAAAACACATACACACCCGCACCAAATACACTTAAAATTGCCGCCATTACCATCAGGTAATACAACAGAAGACGCCAGCGCAAACCTTTAAACATCTGGTAATTAGTAATTAGTAATTAGTAATTAGTAATTAGGTAAGCATTCAGCCGTCAGCTGTCAGCTGACGGCTGACGTAATTAGTAATTGGTAATCGTTAACTGACCCAACTATACTTGATATCATTCGTTGCTTCACGACTGAAGTTCCCCCTTTGACAAAAAGGGCAACCTATGCTGGGTAAGGAATAGCAGATTTTCTGTCGGTCATTTACTGGGTACAAATAGGGAAACACCAAGTAAATCTAACGCCTTTTGTTGGACTGG
>NZ_JAAHHM010000033.1:0-66826 GCF_010692445.1 Moorena sp. SIO3E8
AAGTCTCATTTGCTACATCCAAGCCCCCGTTGGTCCCCCAATTCTGGGGGACTTTTACAAGCAAATGGACTCTTGTTCCCCCCAAAGTTGGGGGGTTAGGGGGGCAAAATTCAGTATAAAAAAACTTGGGAGATATCCTCTAAAGCGCACCTAAGCGGTCTTGGGGTTTTCCGCCATGAGCGACTGCCGTGGTCTTGAACGTGATAGGTGATGTCGTTCAGTTGGGTTCGAGCTTTGGGCTTGCTCCGTTTCTGATAGTCGGTTTTCGACACCACAGTGCAGGTCTCCAGTCGATGCCAGGGTAAGCGCTGTTCAAATTGATCGAGACCAGCCCATGCATCTGACTCACAGGTAAACTTTTGCACGCTCAATTTCTGTAGTTTGGTTTGCCAGTTGGGTGTTGCAATGGCTAAGTTTCTTTTGCAGTTGCTTGAGGTCAGACTCCTTGCGCTTCTGACTTTCCACCACAAACCAGTGTTGTTGCACTCCTGGGTATTTGCTAAACATTATCGGATCGGCGATAGCCTTCTATTCCTTTCTCAGTTAATTCTGATTGTGAGACTTTAAAGTGCGGAATATCGGCAAAATGGTTAATCTTTCAAGAACATTAAAAATACTTACATTTTCCCGATTTCCAAGAAACCAGTCGTTAGGCTTGATATATAGAGCAACAATTCATTCAAAAAACGCGATCGCATACACCCATGCTATTTAACCTAGCCAACCTCCCCTACTGGATCTTTTTGGGTATGGGAGTTCTACTGTTTCTGTTAGTCATTGTTTCCGGTGGCGGAGACGATGACATTGATATAGATGCAGATGTAGATCTGGATGTGGATCTGGATGTAGATGCAGATGTCGGTACTGATACAGATAGTGATGCCGATGGTGATTTAGGCGGTATCCAGATTCTAGGATGGCTAGGTATCGGCAAAGCCCCCCTAATTTTGCTCCTGGCCACAGACTGTAGTCTTTTGGGACTTTTCGGCTGGATGTTCAATGTCATGATTGGTGGTGTTACTGGCAGTATTCCCACTGGGTTTTTGGCAGGGGTGGTATCAGTAATGTCATTATTCCTGACCCTAGTTACCGGAGGATTCATCTCTCGACCGATAGGAAAAATTTTCGCTTCCTTTGGAGAAGATACCAGTAGCGATCGCTTTATTGGCTGTCACGGTACAGTTTCCTCTGCCACCCTTCCCAAGGAAAACCAAGGCAAAATCGGTCAAGTCGATGTTCTAGATCCAGCTCGTAATTTAGTTACAGTTAATGCCACCTTACCAACTTGGGCAACAGTTACTCCTAAACGGGGGAACAAAGTATTAGTGATTGACCGACACCATCATAACTATCTCGTGATCCTTAAAGATAGTGCTGATCAGCAAGCCTGGTTAGACAATGCTTATTAGTCAGCAAGGGCGCACAACCTGCTGTGATGTATATCATTTGCTCAAGATTATCAAAAATTTTCTGATCTTCCCTGATTAGTATATATAGCTCCATTTATCTTAAATCTATTTAGCCATGTCAAACTCATCGATGAATACAACAGTGCAAACTGTTCCGGTACAGTCATCTATCGGCCAGCTTCCTCCTGGAATTCTATTTTTCCCTGGTGTGATTGGAGGTCTGATTGTATTATTGCTATTAAGCATCTGGGCTTACACCAGAGTTTATGTCATCACCCCCAACAACGAAGCATTTTTGCGGACAGGTGGTGTTTTTGTCAAAAAGAAAACGGTTATTCTCAGTGGCGGGTGTGTGGTTTTGCCAGGATTTCATGAACTTACCCGTATCCCACTCAGAGAAATTTCTATTGATGTTGAGCGGACAGGTAACCTAGCAGTTCGGACCCAAGACTACCTGCGGGCTAATATGCGGGTAACTTTTTATGTCTGTATCAATGCCAATGAAGACGATGTGATTACTGCTGCCCAACGACTGTCTCGTGAAGGTAAAATTTCCCCCGAAGATATTAAAGAAGCTATCGAAAAACGGGCGGATGATGCGATTAGAGCAGCAGCCAAGAAAAAGAATTTGGCAGAAATTGATTCCGATAAATTAGGATTTGCTGATGAAGTGTTGAATTTGATTCAGCAAGACTTAAGGAAAGTCGGTTTAACCCTCAATAATATCGCTATTTCTGAGATAGAAGAGAGTGATACCTACGATACGAATAACTTCTTTGATGCCCAAGGAGTACGTCTGCGCACGGAAACCATTCAACAATCAATTCAGCAAAAAACTGAAGTTGAGCTAAATACCAAAGTTGCCATTGAAGAGAAAGAACTAAACGCTGAAAAGCAATCCCTACGCATTGCCCAAGAACAAGAAGAAGCGAAACTGGCACAAAAGCTTGAGGTTGAAGCCCTAAAAGCCCAGCGTGAGCGGGAAATCGAAGAAGCTAAAGCCACAGAAGCAGCCACAATTCAGCGGACTAAAATTTTACAGAATAAGTCTGTAGAAGAGGAAGAAATTCGCAAACTACTGGCCTTGCAGCAAAGCCAAATTGAAGCCGATATTACCCTAGAAGAACGGAATAAAGCCCTCAAGGTAGCCCAAACCCTGCAAAAACAAGAAGCGGAATTGGCAGAAATTAATCGTCAGAAAACCTTAGAAGAGGAAAAGATTCAACAACAGCTGGCAGTTCAAGCTAAGAAAATTCAGGCAGATATTGAATTAGAAGAACGGAATAAAGCCCTCAAGGTGGCACAAATCCTGCAAAAACAGGAAGCAGAAGTAGCAGAAGTTACTCGTCAGAAAACCGTCGATGCTGCTTTGCTTAATTCTCAGGTAGAATTGGCAGAAGCAGAACGAGAGTCAAAAATTGCTCAACAAGACGCTGCGATCGCAATTGCCGAAAAAGAACGCGATCGCTTCAATTCCGAAGCCGAACGAGCTCAAGCTGAAGCCGCTGTAGCCACCGCTACGGAAGTAGAAGAAGCCGAACGGCAACAACGCCTTTCTATCATTGCTGCTGAACAAGAAGCCGAACAAAGGCGGATTGGTGAGCAAAACGTGATTGAAATCGATGTATTCCGCCGCTCTCGTCAAGCTGAAGCAGCCAGACAAGCAGCAGAACTAGAAGCTGAGTCGATCCGCACCCTAGCAGAAGCAAATCGGGATAAAGCCTTGGCAGAGGCAGAAGGTAAACGATCCCTGATCGAAGCCGAAAATTCCATCAGCGATGCTCAGCTCAATGCTAAAATCATCACTACCATATGGCCAGAGTTAGCCCCTCAACTACCAGAAATTGCCAAAGCCTTGGCTCCCCAGCCAGGAATTTTGGGAGATACTCGGATTTACTCCTTCCCCGGTGTCAATGGCAATAATGGTAACGGAGCTAGCAGTGTAGGTGACATCAACAAACTGCTACTGTCTACCACTGGCTTATCAATGATTAATGGTTTGTTAGAGGAAGGCAAGCTAGGGGAGTTAATTAGTCAAATCCGCCAGATGATGAGTAACAACAGTAGCACAATCACCAGTAACACAATCAAACCAAAGGATAAGAAAACCCCGACCACCGATATCATCCCATCACGGGCAGCAGCAACCTCAAACCTTACCGAAAAAAACCACCTTAGCCACCCAAGCATCAAGAAACCTAAATCAGGGAAAGGCTGAATGCTTACGTATGAAGAATTCATAATTCATACTTCATGCTTCACAATTCATAGTTTCTTTGTATAGTTCGAGCAATCTTCGCTCCAATTTGATAACCTAGCTAAAATAATCTCGGAAGAAAAACAGCGTGGATATTCAAATTGGGCGAGGTAAGATAGCTCGCAGAGCCTACGGCATAGATGAAATTGCACTTGTTCCCGGACAGCGGACACTCGACCCCAGTTTGGCTGATACTCGCTGGCGTATTGGTGGTATTGAACGGGAAATTCCGATTATCGCCAGCGCTATGGATGGGGTGATTGATGTGTCCATGGCAGTCAAGTTGTCCCAAATTGGGGCAATGGGGGTTCTCAACTTAGAAGGGATTCAAACCCGTTATGCTGACCCATCACCGATTCTAGACCGCATTGCTTCGGTGGGAAATTCTGAGTTTGTTCCCCTGATGCAGGAACTTTATAGTTCACCGATTAAGCCAGAATTGATTACCCAGCGAATTCGGGAAATCAAAGACCAAGGTGGTATTGCAGCTGTGAGTCTGACCCCTGCTGGAGCCAGTAAATATAGTCAGGTAGTGGCAGAGGCTGGTGCTGATTTAATGTTTGTTCAAGCAACAGTCGTTTCAACAGCTCACCTGTCACCAGAGTCTATCAATCCCCTGGATTTGGGACAGTTTTGTCAGGATATGCCCATGCCAGTAATTTTGGGGAATTGCGTGACCTACGACGTTGCCCTCAATTTGATGAAAGTTGGGGCAACTGCTGTCTTGGTGGGTATTGGTCCTGGTGCTGCTTGTACCTCTCGGGGTGTCTTGGGTGTCGGTGTACCTCAGGCAACAGCAGTTGCAGATTGCGCTGCTGCCCGTGACGACTACTATCAGGAAACCGGTAACTATGTCCAAGTGATTGCTGATGGCGGTTTAATTACAGGAGGTGACATCTGTAAGTGTATTGCTTGTGGTGCTGATGGAGTGATGATTGGTTCTCCTTTTGCCCGTGCCAAAGAAGCTCCCGGACAAGGATTTCATTGGGGTATGGCAACCCCTTCGAGCGTGCTACCCCGTGGGACACGAATTAAAGTCGGCAGCACTGGCACACTTGAGCAAATTCTGACTGGACCAGCCCAAATGGATGATGGTACCCACAACCTTTTGGGAGCATTGAAAACCAGTATGGGAACCCTCGGAGCAAAAAACCTCAAGGAAATGCAACAAGTGGAAGTAGTGATTGCTCCTTCTCTGCTAACAGAAGGGAAAGTGTACCAGAAAGCTCAGCAGTTGGGTATGGGGAAATAATATAGTGTCCAGTTGAATACTTATCATTCTTGGTTGTTCATCAATTGAAAATTGAAACTTTAGCATTGACAATTACCAAATATTATGGTAATTCATAAATTGAACAGGTTTTTTAAAGGTTTCTAAAGTTCACGAACAACTGTTGTCAATAGTTAAAGCTAAATAGTTAAAGCTAAATAGTTAAAGCTAAATAGTTAAAGCGATGATTATAGATACTTATCGCGACCACCGCCAATCGTCAAAATTTTTCGACTGGCTTGGAAATTGCTGAAAAAAAATCAACGGTGACATACAATGGAAAAAGCGGAGACAAATGTTTCCGTTCACTCCTCACACCACACTCCGCCCGGACATAGTTCGGGCGGTTCCTTATTTTATATTGAAGGTTGAAAGTTGAAGGTTGAAGGTTGAAGGTTGAAGGTTGTTTGGTTGAAGGTTGTTTGGTTGTTCGCCTTTGGCGTTCGGTGTAGGGTAGGTTGAACGGCGTTGCTTAATAATGGAATGATTTTAAGAGTGTTTAGGTGCGCGCCTCCAAGGCCGGGTTCCCCGGCCTTGGGTCGCACCTGTGGAATAGGCATCTTGCCGTGGAATGGGCATCTTGTGTGGAATGGGCATCTTGCGTGGAACTGGCATCTTGCCAGTTTCATGCTTATTTTGGGGCGGGCAGGATGCCCACTCTACTCCTATTCATTCAAAGACTGACGCAACGCCGGTTGAACGCGATCGCGTGGCCGAAAAGCCAAGGTTGAACGCGATGGACGAAGTCCCGCTTTCAGCGAACGCGTGGCCGAAAAGCCAAGGTTGAGACGATAACCTGTAACCTGTAACCTGTAACCTGTAACCTTCAACCTATAACCTTCAACCTATAACCTTCAAGCTGTAACCTGTAACCTGTAACCTTCAAGCTGTAACCTTCAACCTGTAACCTGTAACCTAATAACCTGTAACCTGTAACTTGTAACCGCCTCACCTGTTCCGCCCTATGGGAGTGTCAACTTTTGCCCAAGATATTTAATCGGTGTTGTGACTATGGTAAAATTTCGTAGGTACGTAGCAAAAGTATTCGCAAGGATTTCCAGGCATGTCAAACGCCGCCCCAGTTACAGACTCGAGCTTTCAGGCAGAGGTACTTGAGAGCGACATCCCAGTATTGGTAGATTTTTGGGCACCTTGGTGCGGTCCCTGTCGGATGGTGTCTCCGGTTGTGGATGAGATAGCACAGCAGTACGAAGGTCAGGTGAAAGTCGTTAAGCTGAACACCGACGAAAATCCTAAGGTGGCAGGTGATTATGGTATCCGCAGTATACCAACCTTGATGATTTTCAAGGGAGGCCAACGAGTAGATATGGTGGTGGGTGCAGTCCCCAAAACTACCTTGGCTAATACTCTAGAAAAGCACCTCTAATGGCAAAAGGCTTGTAGGCAAAAGGGGACATGTAAAAGATTGCTTCCAACCTCCTCAGATCCTCAGCTATTCGTCACCAATCTTAAATTGACCAACGGACATCTGCAACTTCTGGGCAACCTCGACAGTTGTTCGTAGGGATTGAGAGACTTCGCCAGAAGAATGAGAGGTTTGTCGGGAGGTGGCAGCAATTTCCTGTATTAAGTCAGTAACGTCCCGAGATGTTTTGGCTTGGGAAACTGTGGCGTTAGAAATAGATTGGACTAACTGGTCAATCTCATGGGAGACGGCAACAATTTCTTCTAGGCTCTGTTTAGCCTTGAAAACCATTTGGGTTCCATCAACCACTTGTTTTTTTCCGTCTTCCATGGCTTTGACCACCTCTTGGGTTTCCTGCTGAATGGTGTCAATCACCTGTTCAATGTCTTTGATGGCATTGGCTGACTGGGTTGCTAGTCTACCCACTTGTTCCGCAACCACTCGGAACCCTTCTCCCTCTTCTCCCGCACGGCTCGCTTCAATCCCAGCATTGACTGACAGTAAATTAGTCTGTACGGCTATTTCCTGTACCAAGCCAACTACTTTAGCAATCTCCTTAGAGGATTCCCCTAGCAGCTTTACTTTGTTTGCTGTGTTGACTACAGTCTCTCGCAAATTTACAATAGTCACAACCGTGCTATCCATAGCTTGCCCACTAGTAAGGGCAGCGTTGGAGGCGATGTGAGAAACCTCTGCTGCTTGGCGGGCATTATTTGAGACGGCTTCAATCGAGTACATCATCTGCTCAATAGAGCTTAGTGTGTGGGTAATCTTATCTGACTGAGCCATTGCTTGCTGGGCGAATTTACCCACTGCCTGTTCATCAGCAGCAACAGCAGTATTAACTTGGGTCGAGGCAAGTTTGACCTGGATTACAATTTGCCGCAAACTTTCAATCAGCGCATTGAAGAAGTCTGCCACTGTACCAATTTCCCCCTCACCCACTTCTGCCCGGACTGTGAGGTCTCCCTTGGCAGCATTTTCCACATTATACAAGAGTTCCAATACTTGGTGCTGGAGTTCTTCTTTTTGCTGACGTTGCTCAATAGCATTTAACTCCGCCGCCCGGCGTGCTTGTTCGATTTGGTCAGAGGTTGATGCTGCTTTCTTTAGCGCTAAGTCCGCGTCTACTCGTGCTTGTTGTAACTGTTCAAACAGATCAGCTTGCTTGAGGGCAAAGCCAATCTGAATGGCCAATTGCTTTAATAAATCCGCCTCTTCTGGCTGCCAGTCCCGTGGCTCAGAACACTGGTGAGCACATAATAAACCGATCAGTTCCTCCTCATGCAAAATAGGCGCAACTATGTTGGCTTTGACCTGTAGCCGTTCGAGAATCTCACAGTGGCAGCCCGTTAAGCTAGCTTCATAGACGTTATGGCAAACCCAGACTCGCCCACTTTTGAAGCGATCCACAGACCCCTCCCGCAATGGATCATTTATAATTTTCCCCATGGCTTGAATCCAACCCGGTGCTACGGATTCCGCCATGATTGTTCCACTATCCCATCCTTCATTAAAGCTATAGATCACCACCCGGTCGGTTTGCAAGATGCTGCGAACTCCATCTACTGACGTACTGAGGATATTTTCTGATGTCACAGATTTATAAAGAAGGCTGGTAAACTCAGCCAATAACTGGGAGCGCTCCGCTATGGCTTGCTGGAGAAAAGCCTGTTGAGCGAGAGCTTCTTCCTTAGATACGATGTTGTCAGCAAGTTTATTGAAGGTATCTGCCAGTTGACCAAGTTCATCAGTAGCTATGACCTCAGCACGGGTTTCGCGATCGCCTGCGGCAAATTTATGGGTAGTCTGCTGTAGCATTTTAATCGGTTCAGCAATTGACCGCCCCAGCAGAATTGCCAAAAATACATCTGTTGCTAATGCCAAGAACACAACGGACCCTTGTAGCAGTAGGCTACCTGTAAGAAAAGCATTCAGGTCAGATTCGCTAGTCCCCCGCACTAATACTGCCACCGGTTCTCCCTGAGAATCCATTAGAGCTTTTGCTGCCATGGTGTAGGTTTGGTTTCCTACCTTCTGACGGTCGGTAACTAACTCGTCTACTTTACCAACATTAACGACTTTCTCAAGTAGGGATGGATTAGGTAAGGGAATATCAGATTGGGCTTGCTCCCAATTGGCAGCTTTACCTTGGTCTAAGGCTGTTACTAAGGTAAATTCTCCCGAAGGCTGACGCAAATAAACAGCACTGTAGCCTCCATTAAAGGTTTTCAGGGTTTCCTTGACAATGGGTTTCTTGCCATTAACAATATCCCCAGAAATCAAAGCACCAATCACCTCGTCAGTTTTTGGGTCTATTACTGGTGTGACCGTGTAACGAATTAGGGCACCTTGCTTTACAGTTTCTTGGTTCGCCAACCCCTCAGGTAAAGGGGGTGATTCTTTTTTCAATTCTT
Source organism: Moorena sp. SIO3E8 (assembly GCF_010692445.1). Lineage (NCBI taxonomy): Bacteria > Bacillati > Cyanobacteriota > Cyanophyceae > Coleofasciculales > Coleofasciculaceae > Moorena > Moorena sp. SIO3E8. The sequence continues at coordinate 8,780 of NZ_JAAHHM010000033.1, forward strand.
GCCAGCTTACAATTTGATTGGCTGTAATTTGCTTAGATTGCTTGAGGACTTGACTAACCAGGTTATTGGGATCAAACCTTTCTCCTTTCCGGTCAGCATTAGCATTAACAATAATTCGTAAATCTTTGTCCACCAGAGTGGCATATTCAATCTGGTGAGCCTTAACTTCATTCTGGAGAATTTGCTTAACTTGTCCCTCTAGTGATTTGGACAATAACTTATTTCTACTATGGGCAAGAGCAGCTTCAATAATAGCAGTATTTTCCGATTGACCACGGAAACCAAACCCCATTTGGTTGATTTTAATGTTGTAGTTGATTTCTGTAACAGCCAATTCTGACTGAGCTTGTCCACGTAATTGAGCTCTTCCTCCAAATATAATTAATATTGCTCCTACACCCATCAGTGCAGCCACAGAGATTACTTCGGAGGAAAACAAACCAACAATTTGCTTACTCCTAACTGGTAAGTTATAAAACCATTGTAGGCGTGATTTTTTGCTTTTTTGAGAGGAAGAAATTCTGAGGGTAGTCGTTGGCTTGATTACCGGGCGCAATTGTATACCTGTCATTATTGAGTAACTATTCAACTAGAATAATATAGATTTTTTTTAATATATTAAAATATAATATAGCCGATATTATATTAATCATTAATCAGGTACAGACAATTATTTTCCCCCTGTTCCCTAAAATCCAAAACTTGTGTACTTTACCTATTTTTTTGAATATTTTTGGCTCTTCCGTACTTGTTATGCTAAATTAACACTTTCTTGATGCAGTCGCTCATGGGGGAAACCACGGCAGTCGCTCATGGGGGGAACCCCCAAGACCGCGCTGCCTCCCCAAGACCGCGCTGCATCGCTTGGCAAAGGGAGCAGGGAGCAGGGAGTAGGGAGCAGTGGAAAGAGGCAGTATTTAGAAATTATTGTTAATTAAATAGCATCATTTACCTTGTAGAGTAAGCTTTCTGATTTTTTTTACTTGAAATGAGCGCATAGCAGGTACTGAAGAACCATATTTTTTAAATGCTAGCATTATTATGACAGGAGTGTTTTATCTGTCATTTCTATATAAAAAAAACAATAATAATAGCAAGCCAGCTATTAGAATAACCGAAATAACTTACTCTGAAGTAAATCTATTTTTAGGTATTAATTTTTTTGATTTATTTTTTTGATTTTTTTTAATATATAAACTCTTTAAAAGATTAGGGTATAATTAGTCTTACTACTCCTAGGACTCAACTGATGAATCAAACCACAGCCAACTTAACAATGTCTACTAGCTGCTGTTTAGAAAAAGGTTTGGTGAGATAGGCATCAGCGCCTTGTTTCATACCCCAGAGACGGTCGATGTCCTGATTTTTAGAAGAACAAATAACAATGGGAATGCTAGTGGTATCCCGATGGTTCTTCAGGCTGCGGCACAACTCGAAGCCACTCATTCCTGGCATAACTATATCTAGAACTATAACATCAGGTTTTTCCGTTACTGCCTTATCCAAAGCATCTTTAGCATCGGCAATACAAATAACTGTGTTACCACTGTCCCGTAGGTATCTAGCCATTAACTCTAACTGAGCCAGGTTATCTTCCACAATCAAAACTTTACTCATAGTTCAATTAATTGGTTGGTGTTTAACACTATAATATAATCATGAACTTGTTGACTGTTGACTATTGGTTTACTATTGACTGTTGACTTTCCAATAGGGTCAACTCAACAAAAAACGTTCAATTCAATAAACTTTTCATTGACCTAGTAAAAACTAAAACTTTAATAAAACTTTAATAAAACTTTAATAATTAATACGGATAATTAGAACGGTTCGAGCTTACTGCTATGGACTTAATCCAAAGACAGTAGTAGAGTTAGTTGACTGGTGCATACATAATAAAATAACCCCAAGACTAACGGATTAGTGTTAGCTACCGTCAACTGAGGAATTGCTGAAAATTTATACATATGCACTTGACAAGCTAAAGAAGCGCTATAGAAATGCACGAAATTCGCGCTCTTTAAATTAAAACATATGTCTTAGTTAAATATATCCAAAAAATTTTAGCTTGTCCACGGAGCTGATAAGATACAATACCACGGGAATGACTAAAATGCTCATGACTGGTATATCTGCTACATCAACTCCACGGGACATCCACCGACAGCAATTTCCGGCATTAGCCCACAAAGCCTATTTCAATTTTGGGGGCCAAGGGACTCTGCCTCTGGTATCTCTAAATGCTATCCAACAAGCCTATGAGTATCTGCAGCGCTATGGCCCATTCTCGGGTAAAGTCAATGACTGGGTTACCGAGGAATCCCACAAAACTAGAAGTGCGATCGCATCAGAGTTGGGGACATCAGCAGAAACGATCACAATAACAGAAAATGTTACTGTTGGCTGCAATATTGCGATGTGGGGGATTGATTGGCAACCGGGTGATCACATCCTGATGAGTGATTGTGAACACCAAGGCATTATCGCTACTGCCCAGGAAATTTCCCGTCGCTATCAGGTAGAGGTATCTACTTGTCCAATTATGGCAACTCTAAATCAGGGAGACCCCACTAAAACTATTGAGCAATACTTACGACCTCAGACGCGATTAGTGGTATTGAGTCATTTACTGTGGAATACCGGTCAAGTATTGCCACTCAAGGATATTACTCAAGTCTGTCACAACTACGATCAGAGTAGCCAATTGGTGAGGGTTCTAGTGGATGCAGCTCAGTCAGTAGGTTCTTTGCCCTTAAATCTAACCGAACTGGAGGCAGATTTCTATGCCTTTACCGGTCACAAGTGGTGGTGTGGCCCAGCAGGAGTTGGAGGTCTCTATGTCAGTCCAGATGCCAAGAGCAGCCTCAATCCCACATTTATTGGTTGGCGGGGGATTATTCTGGATAAAGCTGGGAAACCTGTGGCTTGGCAACCAGATGGACAAAGATTTGAAGTGGCTACCTCGGCTTATCCCCTGTATGGAGGATTACGTAGTGCGATCGCAATTCATCAGCAATGGGGAACTGCTGAGGAACGTTATCAGCAAATTTGTCAATTGAGTGAATACCTATGGCAAGGCTTATCCAAGTTGGAAGCAGTCAGGTGTTTGGCTACTTCACCTCCCAAAGCTGGTCTGGTGTCCTTTGTGTTGACTAATGGCAAGCGCCATAACACGTTAGTAGAGTTTCTGGAGCAGCAAGGCTTTTTGCTACGAACTCTCCGGGACCCAGACTGTGTCCGTGCCTGTGTTCACTACTTCACCCAGCCGGATGAAATTGATAGGTTGATTGAGGCCATTGATGGGTTTAGTTTTGATAATTAATCAGAAAAGCTTAAGTCAAAGCTTAAGTCAAAGCTTAAGTCAAAGTTTAAGTAAAGATGCACCCCATTAGATAGTCATGGCCTACGATTCACACACATTTCATACTTTTAATAATGAAGGGTTAGTGTTTGCGATCGCATTTGCACTTAGGTTTGTTTTGTATTAGTTGATGTCTTTTTTCGTTGACGATTGACCGATTGACGGTTAAGGGGTGACGGTTCACTGTCTTGATGCAGTCGCTCATGGGGGAAACCCCCAAGACCGCGCTGCATCGCTGTCAACCCTTAATATCATCTCAGGATAATTAGCCTTAATAAAAATCTCCCCCATCTCCCCACACCTCCCACCCTCTAACTCAATCCGCGCCGAGGCTCCATACTTTTATTATGGGTATTAAACCGGACTTGATATTACACTCCTACTTACTTCCTCTGGCCTATCCCGGAGCAAATCCATAATTTCCTCAGTGTAGTGATGGAATTCAGGATGACGCTTGATTTTGTAAGTGCGCTCACCCTGTAACTCAATCCGCAATTCCCGTTGAATTGTACCAGGTCGTGCTGTCAGCACATAAATCCTTTGAGACAAAAACACTGCCTCTTCTACATCATGGGTAATCATTAATATAGTGCAACCCGTCCGCTGCCAAACCTCAAGCAAAAACTGTTGCATGGTTTCCTTAGTTTGTACATCAAGTGCGCCAAAGGGTTCATCCATCAGCAGGATTTTAGGATGACAGGCTAGAGCTCTTGCGATCGCAACCCGTTGTTTCATGCCCCCAGATAATTCTTTCGGATAGGACTTAGCAAACCCAGACAGCCCAACCACATCTAAATAATAACCAGCCTGTTCTCGGCGTTTTTGCTTTGGGACACCTTGCAGCTTTAAGCCAAACTCCACATTATGGATCACATTCATCCAAGGGTATAGGGTATATCGTTGGAAAACCATGCCTCGCTCTGAACTAGGTCCAGTCACCGTCAAACCATCAACCGTAATTTCTCCAGCTGTAGGCATATCTAAACCAGCTATCAGACGCAACAGGGTAGACTTACCCGAACCAGATGCACCCACAGCACAGACCAATTCCCCTGTCTCAACATGCATATTAATATCCTTTAGGGCAACAATAGTACCTTGTTTCGTGGGAAATTGTTTGTAAAGGTGATAAATTTCTAAGTGCATGGTTTTTTATTATTAGTGATATTGGTAATTCGGTATTGGGTATTGAGTATTCGGTATATTGAGTATTGGGTATTAGGTATTGTAATTCTCAATTTTCCTGCAAGCCTTTTCCCTTTTGCTTGTGATTACGTAAGCATATGCTGTTCGCTTAGCGTGGGCTTCGACGCTGGGAAGTAGCCCATTAGCTGACAGCTTACCTTCAACCTTCAACCTTCAACCTTCAACCTTCAACCTTCAACCTTCAACCTTCAACCTTCAACCTTCAACCTTCAACCTTCAACCTTCAACCTTGGCCTTTCGGCCACGCTACGCGAACAACCGTTAACAAAAAATCTAATCAATCGCCCATTTACAGGTAAGTCTGAGCAGCAATCGGAAGGATAAATCAATGGCAAATCCGATTAATCCTAGAATAATCAAGCAGGCAAATATTTCATCGGTTTTGAGAAATTTTTGTGCTAGCAAAATTCGTTTACCTAGTCCCACTTTTGCTGCGACCAATTCTGCTACAATCACTAAATTCCAAGATGCTGCCATGTTGACTCGAAATGCATCAATAATATTGGGAATCACATAGGGAGTAATCACCTCTAATAGGACTTGTCTTCTTAGTCCTCCCAAAGTGTAGGTGCTTTCAATTAAATCCTTGGGAACAAACTTTACTGCATCCATAATCATTAAGGTATTGAAAAAGACAGTACCGATAAAAATAAGTGCAATTTTCGGTGCTTCATCAATACCTAGATAGATAATGAATAGAGGGATAAATGCCGGAGCTGGCATATAGCGAACAATACCAATTATTGGTTCTGTTAACCCTCGGATACTGGCAAATGCTCCCATGGAAATCCCCAAGGGAATGGAAATAAGTGCTGCTAACAGAAAGCCAGCAAAAACTCTGAGAATGCTAGCAACAGTATCTTGAATAAGAAAGCCTTGTTGCCACAAACGGATAACGGCTTTCCCCACGTCAATCGGTGACGGGAGGAAGACGGAATCAAGGCCAGCAAAACTTGAGATGAGCCACCAAACAACAAACGGAATAGTAACTGATAGGATAATTAAGATCCAGTTTAAGGATTTGGGAATATCCTCAGCAATGCGCCAAAAAACGGTAGGCTTTAGAGATCTGGTTGTCTGGGAACTATTCATTAAAGAGTCTAAGAAATGTGGTGGGTGCGTTAACGACGTGTAACGCACCGGTTTAATTAGATGGGTTATTAATGACTAAGAACGACCTGCGGCATAGGCTTTGACAAACTGGTCATCAAGTATCTTATCTAAATCAGGAACTTTTTGAATAAATCCCACATCCAGCATAAACTGAGACATTTTTTTAGCGGCAAACGGCATATGCTTCATACTATTACCAGGGCTAAATGCCTCTAGGTTTTCTTCCAGGGTAAATATTCGAGTTCCTTCTTTAAACTGTTGAAATTCCTCAACGCTAACATTAGCGCGTTCCGCCAGCAGTTCATCGGCTTTCTTGGGATTAGTTTTCATAAACTCCAGGATATCAAACCAAGTCTTTACTAGAGCTTGAACTTGGCCAGGACGTTCATCAATCAGCTTTTGAGTAACTACAAGTAAGTCAGGGATTGCCCCAGGAAATGCTTTGGAACTAATTAATTCTTTACTTCCCTTTCGTTTTAGGGCAGTGAGCCAAAAGGGAGGAAATGCACCCACGGCATCTACTTTACCCGCTGCAAATGCTGCTGCTGCTGCCCCAGTTTCTAAGGGGACAATTTCCACATCTTTTCTGGACATTCCCTCTTCTTCTAGGGCTAAGCTAAGCAAGAAGTCATCTACAACTCCCTCTTCTATTGCTACCTTTTTTCCTTTCAAGTCTTTCAGGGAATTAATTTCTGCTGTGACAATAATTTTGTCATTGCCAGCAGAGTTATCATTGACCAGAACCGCTACTTCACCATTAACCGCATCAGCAGCAAAAGATATCGTATCATTAAGAGTTTGGCAATTAGCATCCAGTTTTCCTGCTGCCAAAGCTTCCATGGATTCTAGGTAGCCATCAAACCATTTTAGTTGTACATTAACACCATTGGCTTCAAATAAACCTTCTTTTTCCGCAATGTACCACGGCCACCAACCAGGCCAACTGCTGTATCCCATAACAATGGGAGTAGAATCTTTAACGGCTTGGGAGTTATCTGAGGGTTTGGTGTTTGGGGACTGGTTGCAGCTAATAGCTAGGACTAAACTAAGTAGAAATACAGCACATAGGGATAGTAATTTGGGAATTTTCATTAAAAATTGCGGCAGTATAACACACCTACATTCCTAGAGTTAGGTGGGAATGAATGCTGCACCTCCAACTAATGGTTTACAGATTAATCCGACACTGGGTTCAAGTAACCGTTTTTTCTGGGCAGAAAATTTTCCAAGTCTTTTCCAGTTAACATCTGACCCAGACACCGATCATCCTACCATCCACACTTACCTTTCAGGAGTATTAGATTTGACATGGTAGATGACTGCTAACGTTACACCGTCCATTGCCTGGTTGGCTGGGATCTGCTTATTTTTGTCAGCTTTATCTTTGTATAGCCTGATGTTCTAAGGTTAGAGGTTTCCCCAGAAGTGTTTAATCCAGCTATCAAAGTTTACCAAAATTGCTAATGTCTGTCTATCGTTGTTGTGAACAGAGCAAGAATTAGGATAAAGATGCTAAAAACTGTAGTTAAAGATACCAAGTTAATCTAAAACTAGTTCATCCGAAGTTCCCTGATCTAAAGTTAAACACTTCTGCATCCCACCTTGAGTGGGAAGGAATCCAATCAATCATTATATAGAGTGGAAAGATCAGAATTTATAAGAATTTGTGGGGTCTTTTTTTAACGCTTCCCTTGCGCCTTAACTTGCATCCTAACCCTATAAGCTCATAGGTCTGGTGTGGGGAATTCTAGTTCTTCTAGTTTCTAGTTTGGGTAAAATGCAATCAGCTAGGTCTAACTAAGGGGAATCACCATGCTAAAGTATGACCCATTACAATATCTTCCTACTTCCGAGGAGTTACCCTCTTCTGATAACACCCCTGTGGATAACGAACTGCAAGATTTAATTCCCCACTTGCTCAAAGGGATCTTATCCTTAATCTGGCAACAGCGCTATGACTGGTTTTTTGGAATTGATATGGGCTACTATTACCACCCTAACCAGAGCGCCATAGTTCCTGACGCTTTCTTAAGTTTAGGAGTAGACCGGCGGAAAATTCGTCCCAAGGGTCGTCAAGGACGTTTAAGTTATGTGCTTTGGGAAGAAAACAACACCGTGCCAATTCTAGCCATCGAAAATGTCTCTCAAACCTACAATGGCGAGTACGACCAGAAAAAATTAGACTATGCCGAATTAGGATTCCTATATTATGTAATTTATGATGGCGACAGTTATTATCCACGCAAAGGGGAGCCCTTTGAGGTTCATCGCTTGGTAGATGGGGTGTATGTGCGTCAAAGCGGGAATCCAGTGTGGATGCCAGAAATTGGTTTGGGAATTGGTACAGAGTTAGGAAGTTATCAGGATTGGAGTCGGGAATGGCTTTATTGGTATGACCTTAACGGGAAACGGTATCCCTCCCCAGAGGAAAGAACTGAACAGGCTGAGCTGGAAGCAGCTCAAGAACGTCAACGGGCTATTCAAGCTGAGCAACGGGCTGCGGAAGCTGAACAGAACCTTGATGCTTTGAAAGCTCAACTAAAACAGCTGGGGATTAATCCTGAAGATTTTATGAATCGTTAGCTGGAAGAAGCAGCTAGTAATACCAAAATCCCCTTGATAATCTACTCTACAATCTAGTCCTTGAGATGCAGACGAAAATTTTTATAGCCACAACAACTGACCCACCCGATGTCTCAACCCAAAGTCTTCATAACTCGCCGCCTTCCTGATACCAGACTCGAACAACTCCACCAAATCGCCAATGTGGAAATCTGGCCAGAGCGTCAACCGCCTCCCTACGAGGTATTGCTGAACAAAGTCAAAGAAATCGATGGCTTACTGTGCCTACTCACAGATTCCATTGACCAACAAATCATCGAAGCTGCACCATCCCTCAAGGTAATCAGCCAATTAGCAGTAGGTTACGATAACATTGATATCTCAGCTGCCACCATCCGGGGTATCCCCATTGGTCATACTCCTGGTGTCCTGACTGAGGCTACAGCTGATTTAGCCTGGACGTTACTAATGGCAACAGCACGGCGAGTGATTGAAGCAGATAAATTTGTACGTGCTGGTCATTGGCAGACTTGGGAACCTACTTTATTGCTAGGACCAAACATCAGCGGTGCTACTTTAGGAATTGTTGGCTTTGGACGCATTGGTCAAGCTGTTGCTCGTCGTGGGCGAGGGTTTGATATGGAAATTCTTTATTACAGTCGGCATCGACGGGACTCAGAATTAGAAAAATCTTTGGGTGTAAAGTATGCTGAATTCGACGTGCTCCTAAGGGAATCAGACTTTATTACCATTCACACTGCTCTGTCTGAAGAAACCTACCATTTATTTAGTACTCCCCAGTTTGAGCTGATGAAATCCTCAGCGATCATGATCAACACCGCACGAGGAGCAATCGTAGATCCAGAAGCATTGTACCAAGCTCTGAGCAATGGTCAAATCGCTGCTGCTGCTCTGGACGTAACTAAACCAGAACCTATTCCCATGGATAGTCCCTTGTTGACCTTGGATAATCTGATCATTACTCCTCACATTGGCAGTGCAACTTATCAAACGCGATCGCAAATGGCTACGATGGCGGTGAATAATCTTATTGCTGGACTTTTGGGTAAGCCATTACCCTATTGTGTGAATCCACAAGTGTATTAGAATAATTCCGTTTCCTTGATTTCTAGGGTCTGTCTGCAAACTACTCGATCAAGAAAAGTAACGGGTAAGACAGTTGTAATTTATCATTGCTTGCCTTACTTCCCCTGCCTCCCTTGCCTTCGCTGCACCGCTACACCAAGGGTTTTTAGACCCAAGCAGACATGCCCTAGCTTTTAGCCAACTCCCTGAGATCGAACTCAAGTAAAAGAAATCTGTAGGTTTATCATTTCATAACCTATTGGTGAGAAGTTTAAAAAATACCATAGCTTTCATCTCCAACCTGGGAATGTAGGCTATAAGTCGCTGATTAAGATGTTTAGAAAACTTCTCGGGAGTGCAAATGACTGAAAATTCTTCTGAAAACCCCTTGTTTGAAAGCCCAGGCAGTAACAGTTCAAATTCTTCTGAGGCAGAACGTGCCCTGGAGCGTGAAGCTCAACTACCATTGACGGGATGGCAGCAGGAGGTGTCAAGGGGGCTCGAATACGGGCTGGAAGCGGCAGAGAGTATTAGCGATCGCACTATTCCCACCTTTTCCCGTGGTGAACTACCTCACTACGCTGGCATCAATACCTTCCTCAAAGCGCCCTATCTCGAAGATGTTCGCCAGGTTGAGTCATACGATGTAGCCATTGTCGGGGTTCCCCACGACTCGGGAACCACCTATCGCCCCGGAACCCGCTTTGGTCCCCAAGGCATTCGCCGCATTTCTGCCTTGTACACCCCTTACAACTTTGAGTTGGGGATTGACCTGCGAGAGCAAATTACCCTCTGTGACGTGGGAGATATTTTCACCATTCCAGCTAACAACGAAAAGTCATTTGACCAGATTTCTAGAGGCATTGCTCACATCTTCAGCTCTGGAGCGTTTCCCATCATTTTGGGAGGGGATCATTCCATCGGATTTCCTACGGTTCGGGGTATTTGTCGGCACTTAGGGGACAAGAAAGTTGGCATTATCCACTTTGATCGCCATGTAGATACCCAGGAAACCGACCTGGATGAGCGGATGCACACCTGCCCTTGGTTTCATGCCACTAACATGAGGAATGCTCCAGCCAAGAACTTAGTGCAACTGGGCATTGGCGGTTGGCAAGTACCTCGCCAGGGAGTCAAAGTTTGCCGGGAGCGGGCAAGTAATATCCTGACAGTAACCGATATCACTGAAATGGGATTGGACGCAGCAGTAGAGTTTGCCCTCGAACGGGCACTAGACGGTACCGACTGCATTTATATCAGCTTCGATATTGACTGTATCGATGCTGGTTTTGTTCCTGGTACAGGGTGGCCCGAACCGGGCGGACTCCTCCCCCGGGAAGCTCTGTATCTACTGGGCAAGATTGTTCAGAAAGCTCCTGTTTGCGGTTTGGAAGTAGTGGAAGTCTCGCCGCCCTATGACATCAGCGACATCACTGCCCTGATGGCAACTCGCGTCATCTGTGACACAATGGCGCACCTAGTGCTATCCGGTCAACTGCCGCGCCAGGAAAAACCCTCCTACATTCATCCAGAAGCGCAGCCGGAATTAGTAGATTGGACTTGAAGGTGGATTTCAACAATGCATGAGACTGACATGACCAAGGCACTAATTGTGACCTTACGCAATTGGTGGGAAGCACAGCCAGAACGACCCAAAATTTCCTGCGTTCATCTGACAGTAGGCCAGTTCACTGGTGTCGAACCTGTGAGTTTGGAATTGGCCTTTAAAGCTCAAATTCCCAACACCTTTTTGTCTGGTGCCAAACTGGTGATTCAGGAAACTCCCTTAATTGCCTTTTGCCATCACTGTCAACAAGACTATCGACCTGAGATTGATAGTCAATACGCTTGCCGAGAATGTAAATCACCGATGGAAGACATTCGCTCTGGGCGAGAATTAAAGATTGACCGCCTTGAATACTGTGGCTCTGCTGTTGAACCCAATGCACCACAGCTTTGATGCAGCTCTGGAAATTAACCTGCTCCATGGAAGAAAGGCGTTGACCACAATCGCACCCAGGGCAAACCCATCTTTGAGTTGACAAATCGACTATTTTATGAGCTATACCAATAATATCAAGTCTGGTTGAATACCCATAATTAAGGGGCCCGGGCGCGGGGAGGGTGGGGAGGGTGGGAAGTGTGGGGAGATGGGGAGATGGGGAGATGGGGAGATGGGGGAGATTTTTATTAAGGGTAATTATCCTGACATGATGTCAGAGGACAATTATATGTCTACATGTAAAGTTATATTACGAAATGTAACATTGATGAGCGCGTTTATAAATGAGATGTAAACGTAAGAGGTCTTTTTTTATTGAACAATAAAACTCCGGATCTGTTTCCCCTCTTGCCTTTTGCCTCTTGCCTCTTGCCTCTTGGCCTTTGGGAGTATGTTCACAACTCAAATATAAACGCGCTTAGTGCAGTCTATTGACTTTTAACTGACAATAATTAAGAATTTATTAAAGAAGCTCAAAAATACTTCATCATACGGTAAAGACTATGAAACTTACTTATCGCGGCGTTAGCTACGAATACCATCCCAAGAAAATTACCACCACAGAAGTTAACTGTACTGGCAAGTACCGAGGACTGAATTGTGGATTGGGTAGTGGCTATGTCTTACTAGCTGGCCAAGACAAAGTCAACCTAAAATATCGTGGTATTTCTTATGGCATTGCTGATTCTGGGTATGATTCCGGTGCTGATTCTGGGTATGATTCCGGTTCCGGTCGCCCCCCAATTTGGGAAGGAACAAAACTCTTAAAGTCCCCGGTAGTGAATCAGCAAAGTGTGGGATAAGCAAGGGAGTCATTCCAACTCCAAGGGGCGATCGCTAATCGCTAACAGGTGCATCTCATTAAAGCTAACTACTCAGAGCAAAAAGTAGAGCTTGTTGAGAAAGATGTAAATCACAAGCCCCATCAAGTTAATGGTATATGTATATTGCAAGCCGTTGTAGACAGCGACCAGCAAAAATTAGGGCTTGAAAAGATTGAGATAAATTACAACCCCTTGAAGTATTAAGTAGATGGCAATCCAGGCGGATCGCGACCAATCGTCAGGTGGGCAGTGCCTACCAACGGGCTTTGTCAGCTGATTTGATCCGTATTAAGCACTGCCCACCTGACAGGAACTAGTCATAAACCAGTGATTAATCGTAGTAATAAACCAGTGATTAATCGTAGGGTGGGCAGTGCCTACCAACGGGCTTTGTCAGCTGATCTGATCGGTATTAAGCACTGCCCACCTGACATGAACTAGTAATAAACCAGTGATTAATCGTAAGGTGGGCAGTGCCTACCAAGGTGCTTTGTCAGCTGATTTGATCTGTATTAAGCACTGCCCACCCTACATGAACTTCTCTGTTCCCTGTTCCCTGTTCCCTATTCCCTAAAACCCAAAAATTTGTACCTGACCGAATTGAAAACCGCTGTCAATTCATCCTAATATCATGTCGGTTTAAATGCACATAATTAAGCGACCTCGTCCGTGAGGAGCCAGTCATAGAAGGTTAACCCCCGAATCAACTCTTGTTGTTGGAGTAGCCTCTGACAGCGTTGATAGACCAACTCCTCAACTTCAGCCATCGAGTCTTAGGCTTGATTTACTAATGGCTCATTCACGCTCCGGCCATAATCGTTCAGCAGGTTGCAACTCTGGAGAATAAGGAGGCAGGTGCAGTAAGTGAATGCCTTCGGGTACCTTCAGCTTGTCAGTAGTATGCCAACCCGCTTGGTCGAGAGGTAAAATCACCCGCTTATTTTTGCCAAGTTTGAAGTGCTCAGCAAAGTCCTTGAGCACCCGATTAAACAACTCGGTGTTGACATAGGGTAAAAGCCACCAGTAGGTTTCTCCGCTGTGAGGTTGGACAAATGCATATAACCATAGCCACTCTCGCTTCCAGTTAACCCGAGCAATGGCTGTTTCCCCCAACTCGACCCAGACTCGTCGCATCACCGGTTGTAAGCCAATGCGGTGCTCATCTTGACACCAAATTTCGACGTCGGCGTCGTGATATTGCATCTGTACTCGATTCACCTCGTCCCTCAACTTTTTTTTCCAAACTTCTTGCTCGTGTTCATCACTGTGTTGATGCTGAGGGCTCCGAACTCGCAGCCGAAACTCCATCTGTTTGAGATATTTCCACCCCTGCTGCCGACTCACAGGCTTTCCCAGAACCTGACTCAGGTAGTCCGCCACTTTGCGTCCATTCCACAATCCACCATCGGGGGCTACCCCTCGAATCGCTTGCAGCAGATGGGCTTGTTGAACATCATCAAGTTTGGGTAAGGCACCTCGATTATGGCGCCGTAAATCCCCTAATGCCTCATTACCCAAGTGGTTGTAACTGCGAACCAACTCATAAATCCAGCTACGGCTGTAACCTGTTACAGCCGCCACCTCCTCGCTCTTGTTGCCTTTGGCTAATAACCAAAGGATTTGGTAATGTGAGCGTTCCGTTACCGTTTTGGCTTGGCGATAACCTTGCTCCAATTCATCAATAGTTAGGTGGGGGCTAATAGTAAGGCGTTTAGGCATGAGTAAAACATAGTAGATGCTACCTTCTATATTATGTGCATTTAAGCTGACATGATATAAGGATTAGAAGGGTAATTAAAAGGCGATCGCTTACAGCTCGTAGCGATCGCCTTTTGGTATTTGTTACTAAAGTTTGACAAAGTTTATAACAATCAATACTTTGAGGTTAATAATTTGTATTTTGGGCAGATGATCAAGGAATTTTTGCTTTGCTGAATTGAAGTATGAATGCGCGATCATTTGATTTTGATAAAGCCCTCTAAATCCACCAAATTTGGGGGGCTAGGAGGGCAAAATCATACCATCATTAAGCAACGCCAATAATCTCATGGCTGGACAATAGGGTAAGCGATTACCCTATTGTGTGAATCCACAGGTGTATTAAAATAAATCAGTTTCCTTTGAAAAAAACTCCTATAGAAAAAGATTTCGAGGAAATGAATTCGAGGTAAAACCTCTTCTAGCACTTCAAAACAAAATATCCCAACTTATCAACTATGTATACTATGATCGCCATCATAATTTCCTGGTGTGGGATATGGGGGTTACTTTGGGACATACCTATTCAACCTTTTTGGCGATCACTAATGACAATCTTTCTAGGCTTCTTCCTGCTCTATATTGATGATTTAAAATTGGACGAACTAAACTAGACTAACTAAACTAGACTAACTAAGTAGTAGAACACAATTATAAATGCTATACTGAGAGTTATTGATCACAACTTAGCACTCAGGTTGAGCTAGGTAAACTCTGGTACGATACCTCAAGTAAACTAAACCTTTTTCATCACACCAGCTATTGTACAATTCCTGCAAATCAGAGATCAGTTTCTGGTGGGCTAATCCTTCTCGTGGGATATACGAGACACTCATAGCACGACCAATCAGACCATCTTTGTCTAAGGCTTGCTGATAAGAAAAGGTGTAGGAACAGACCTTAGGAAACAATGGACTAGCGAGCAAGGGGTCTACCGAACACATTCGGGACTCAGCCGGATGATGATTGGAGGCGATTTGCACTAGATGAGTATAGCCTTGGGTAAAATCATCTTGACGGTTGCGGTCATTCCAGACCACAGCTAATTTTCCAGTAGGCTTCAGGATACGGCGAAACTCTAGCAAACTTGGCTCTGGATCAAACCAATGGAAGGATTGAAAGCAAGCCACTAAGTCAATAGATGCATCAGGTAAGTTGGTCTGTTGAGCAGTTCCATCCCGGAATTCAACCAATGGATGGCTGGTAGCAGCTTGTCTCATCTGAGTATTGGGTTCGATGGCAATAACTCGAACTCCCCCTTGAGCTAGTAGCCGAGAGGAAATTCCTGTTCCTGCACCAATATCCGCAGCTACCAGTTGCCCTCTGTTCTCAAGTCCTTCCAGAATCTTATCGATAGCTGCAGCTGGGTAACTGGGTCGGTATTTGGCATAATCTGCCACCAGCTCAGAAAATCGACTCTCTGGGTTCATCTGGTGTAATGGTGTTGTCTCAAGGTTCGTTTCGCCCATGATTTATACCAATCAGGATTTAGGCAATCACTATACTTGTAGGGTAGGGTTATTGGACAGTACTAGTTGTGTGGCCAGATTAGCAATTTTGACAAAGATTTATATAACCCTTGACTTGAGATGATTTTAGGCTTCGATCCAGGACGAGATAAATGTGGTGTAGCAGTTATGGAGAAAGAGGGTCAGCTGCTAACCCATGAGGTAGTGGCTTCAGGAAATGCGATCGCAAAACTCCAGCAATTGTGTCAACAATTCCCCATTGAAACCATTGTCATGGGAGACCAAACTACTGCCAAGAGATGGAAACGGAAAATCAAGGAGGAATTACCAGCATCAGTACCTATCGTCCTGGTAGATGAGCGCTACAGTAGTTTAGAAGCTCGCCCACGCTACTGGCAAATGTATCCTCCCAAAGGGTTCCAACGCCTTATCCCCCAAGGAATGCGCCAACCTCCTCGACCCATTGATGATATTGTGGCAATTTTGTTAATCGAGCGCTACTTAATCAAAGGCAAAAGCTAGAAGGGATATCGTCGTATTCCCTTGGGCATTACCTATTGACGGGATGCTTAAGCCTGTTCTAATTTCCCCCAATTCTCCCAGATCCCTGACTTTCCTAACTTCCCTCTGTTATCCCTTCTGAGAATCTATCGTTTCTCATAGTTATGAGGTACACAGGATTTTTACACTGATCCAAAGTTCCCTACTCCCTACTCCCTACTCCCTACTCCCTACTCCCTACTCCCTACTCCCTACTCCCTACTCCCTACTCCCTACTCCCTACTCCCTACTCCCTACTCCCTACTCCCTACTCCCTACTCCCTACTCCCGATTACTCTTGCGTCAAACGGGTCATAACCTTATTCGACCGTTCCACAAACGCCTTCATGCCTTCGGCATCAAAGCCTTTCTGGGCCATCAGTGCCAGGTCATAGACATGCTGACAAATCATGCTAGCCAATTCCGCTGAGGGAGACTGACCGCCACTCTGAATAATACTGCTTTGACTGAGGTTGACTAGATTCTGAATCAGTGGGTGGGTGGTATTGACCACTAAAATATGTTCCTCTGGGAACTGCACTGACTCCTGCTGCATCATGGCAGTCATTTCCTGTAGACGGCGCATTGCTTCCGGTAACAATACCATTGCCGGTGGGGTGCCTTGGGGGTCATCAGACTTGAGGGCTTGAGTCCGAACATTGACCTTAGGCTTATTAATCGCTTGCTCGAACAGTTCCTTAATCAGGTCAGAACGGGTTTTGTTGGTCTTCGGGTCAACAATCTCTTTTTCCTGCTCCTTATCAACAAGGGTATCATCCAGGTCCGAATCCACCCGAGAGAACTTAGCCTCTGTATATTCCCGTTCCAAGAAGCTAATGTAGTGGGTGTCGATAAAGGAGTCCATAAATAGGACTTCTAACCCTTGATTTTTGTGCAGTTCTACATAAGTGGCTTGGCTAGCCTCATCAGTGCAATAGAATACCCGATTTTGATGATTTTCTTTATTGCGCTCTAGATACTCTTTGATGGTGGTGTAGGGTTGAGAAGAGGAAGACTTCACCTCTTCTGTGCCAGCATCTGGAGTGACATCCTCCCAAGCATCCCCATCTTGGGATTGCACCTCTACCTTAGGGCTGTCAGTGGTTGGAGCTTCGGAACTTTCCACCGGTTGATAGGTGGTGCGGAAGATCACAATATCTTCTACTTGTTTCTTAAACTTATCGCTATTGATGCAGCCAAACTTAACGAATGTACCCACATCTTGCCAGGAACGGATGTACTTATCCCGCTCATCTTGATACTGTTGCTTTAAGCGATCGCCAACTTTCTTAGCAATAAAGTCACCAATCCGAGCCACTGTCCTGTCCTTGGTCAGAGCAGAACGGGAAACATTCAGGGGAATATCAGGACTATCAATCACCCCTCGCAGTGGCATCAGGAAGTTAGGAATTACTTCCTCACAGTTGTCACTCACAAACACTTGATTACAGAAAAGCTTGATTTGCCCCTTAGTCACATCCACGTCTGGCTTTAGCTTAGGGAAATAGAGAATGCCATCAAGCAAGAAAGGATAATCTGTGTTTAGATGTACCCACAGCAAGGGTTCATCTTGGAACGGGTAAAGATAGCGATAGAATTCTAGATAGTCTTCTTTGGTCAGGTCTCTTGAGGATTTCTTCCACAGTGCCTCATGCTTGTTGATCACCTCATCTTCCAGCTTGATGGGCACTGCCATGAAATCACAGTAGGATTTGACTAGCTGACGAATCCGTGAGGGTTCTAAGTACTCCTGTTCCTCCTCTTGCATGGTCAGGGTAACGGTAGTACCCCGTTCCGTCCGCTCAGAATCCGATAGTTCAAAGGCTGGAGAACCATCACAGGCCCAATGAACCGCTGAAGCTCCTGACTGATAAGACAGGGTATCAATTTCCACCTTCTGAGCCACCATGAAAGCAGAGTAGAAACCCAATCCGAAGTGACCGATAATCTGTTGGTCAGCTTCCTTTTGGTACTGCTGGATAAATTCTTCAGCGCTAGAAAAAGCAACTTGATTAATATACTTTTTCACCTCATCGGCAGTCATCCCAATGCCGTTATCTGAGATGGAGAGAGTTTTCTTATCCTTATCAATGGTAATTTTAATTTCCGGGTCTCCCACATCCCCGTCAATCTCCCCAGCATAAGAGACCATCTTCAACTTCTGGATGGCATCCACTGAGTTGGAGATCAGCTCCCGCAAGAAGATTTCGTGATCGGTGTAGAGAGACTTCTTGATAATCGGGAAGATATTCTCAGTATGAATCGTGATTGTGCCTTGTTCCAGTACAGTCATTGGTATAGGTATATTTATATGAATGTCCCTTTAACGATTCTGAGGGATAACTTTTGATACGACAGATGGGGTTGTCCACCGATAGGGATTCGGATTTCCGTATCTTGAGGAAGACTAGTGAAGTTTAGTTGGTTTCGCCCCCCTAACCCCCCAAATCTACAGAACATGGTTGGGATAGGGACAACAATGAAAAATTTCCTGGCTAGGGATGAGAGGTAATAGCCAAAACAGTCAGCTGCTTGTTCAGCTTCAGATTGAAATTCCAACCGAAAATCCACTAGTCATCAATCTCCAGGCTAGCATACTGAGCAAAATCACCTAAATATTTTCCTTTCCCTTCTGCTGCTTGGTGGATACCTCGTTTCACCTGCGCCAGGGTTTCGGGATTTTGCCATAACCACTGTTCTTCTTCTGGAATTGGATCGAGTAGGATTTGTCCTGTATCGTTGATCAAGACTCGGTAGACTTTTGCCTTAGCTTCCGGTTCTAATTTTAAACAAAAGTGCTCATCAATTTGGGCAGCATTATCAATGACCTGGAAGTTTTGGTTAAGAATCATTTTTAATAGCCGACTAGCTAGATATATACACTAGTTTAGTCTAGCCTGTTGAATAAGCCCACTTGCCTTGAGTGCGATTGACTTGCTTGTCACGCTACGCGATCGCTAAACACCCCACACCTGATACCGAGTTGCATTCAAAGATAGTAGATTGGTGGGATGGGGAGATGGGGAGATGGGGAGATGGGGAGATTGGGGCAATAGAAAGTTGTACCTTTGACCGCTACTTAGTATCATAACCCACAACAGCTTCAGGGTTTGTAGTGGTAAAAATAAGATAAATTTTCCTCCATTTTTGAATTCATATAATCAATATCCTCTTGATTTAAATATTCAGTAAATCCTCCTACTTTTCCTTTACGAGTTTTGTAAGACTCTTGATCTTGCTGGTCAGTTGGAGTCAAGCGATCGGATTTAAATGTCCGGTTTTGTTCCATCTGGCGCATATTCTTAAAGGAGGCAAAGTTAACAGCTTCCTCAATTACTTCATTCCGAACTGATTTAACACCTAAAAATTCTAAAACCCGCTTCAATTCTTTTTTTGTATTTGTTTGGATATCTTCATAACGCACCAGCAAAAAATCTTTCGGTAGATAGCGATTAGCTTCCCATATATTGTAATACCTAATCAAGGTATCAAAGCTCCCCACTGACTCATGAATGAAGCTAGGCAAATCCCCCTCATAGGGTTTAATTCGTTCAGCATACTGCTTCAGAGAGTCTACTTGCTGCATGATGTGAGCATAGTGTCCCACCCGTTTAGTATGTTCAAAGTAGATAGATACTACTACATCCCTAGGGTCTCGGACTAATAGAATTACCTTAGCATTTTTATAGTTGGCCTTACTTTGAACAAGTTCATCAGGCTTTTTCCATTCTGGTTCATCATCATGAATAACTCGAATTTTTGGGACATCAGGGTGCAATGGTGCTAAGGTTTCCAACTCCAATATTCTCTCCATAATTTTGGGGTCAGTTAGACCTAAATGCTTTTCTAATACCCGTCCAATCATCAATCTGAGCCAGGTTCGTCCAGATTTAGGAAATGAAATCAGATAGGCATCCACTGACCGTTGATCATACCAACGCACTAGACTAGTGATTAGAGGCTTTTGAGCCATTCGTCCTAGGAATGTTCCTAGTTTTCGTCTTCCTTCTGGTGGTAGTTTGCTCTTGACAAAAGACCAAGCACCAACAATGATTGATCTAACTAAAATCCCGTTAAGTATCATAATTATTATAGGTTAATTTTAGATGTTAACAAAAGGGAGTCGGGAGTCGGAATCCCCCCTAACCCCTCCCAGGATGGGAACGGGAGTCGGGAGTCGGGAGTAGAGAGTAGGGAGTCGGGAGTCGGGAGTCGGGAGTCGGGAACTTCGGAATTGCCAAAAAATCCTGTTTACGTCATTACTATAAAAAAAGCTATTTTAACAAAAAAACCAAAGTGATCAATTCCCTATTCCCTAAGCGCAGCGCTATACAATTTAACTATATACCCAAGATAAATAAATCCGCTATAGCAATTCTCAGACTCATTCATGAGATACACATAATTTTTACCACTCCACCCTCCCTACTCCCTACTCCCTACTCCCTGCTCCCTGCTCCCTAAAACCCAAGACGAAAGTACCTCACCCATATTGATAACTGCTATATACCATGACTAAAGTTTTTATAATCTGTTCTGGTCTGGGTCATATCCAGCGGGGCTATGAATCGTTTGCCCAAGAGTGCTTCGCCGCTTTATCTCAGGAATCTTCTCTTGATATCACCCTGTTTAAAGGAGGAGGTAAGTCTCAAGAAAAAATGATTACATTATGGAATCTACCACGGTATAGTTGGATGGCCGGTCAACTGGGAAGATTGGTTAAGCAATTAAGTAACTTTTTAAAAAAAGGTGACTATTTTGTCAGACAAGAAGGCTACTTTATTGAACAAGCATCATTTATCGTAAGTTTATTATCACATATATATCGTGAACGTCCAGAGGTAATTTACTTCAGTGATGATGGCTTAGGCTATCTACTGTGGCACTGGCGGCGTTTGACAAAACAGAATTATAAGCTGCTTTTCCGTAATGGAGGAGCCTTCTCTCCTCCTTTTTACCGTTGGGATCATGTACAGCAGTTAACACCAATTCACTATAAACAGGCGTTAACCTATGGAGAGCCTGTTGAGAAACAAAGTCTACTTCCCTCTGGATTCTTCATCCCTTCCAAATTACAGATACTGTCACCATTAGAACGAGAGGCTTTACGAGAGAAATTAGGACTACCGAAACAGCAACCGTTAATTCTTTCTGTGGCAGCGATTAACAAGTATCATAAACGCATGGACTACATCATTCATGAAGTAGCGAGTTTGCCAAAACCTAGACCATTACTCTTATTATTAGGTCAACAGGATTTTGAATCACCGGAAATTATTCAGCTTGGGCAAGATCTATTAGGGGTTGATCAGTTTCAAGTGCGAACTGTTGCTCGTGAGCAGGTAACGAATTACTATAAAGTTGCTGATATTTTCGTCTTAGCGTCTCTCCATGAAGGATTACCAAGAGTAATTGTGGAAGCGATGTCCCATGGTTTACCTTGTTTAGCTCATGATTATGACATTACTCACTTTGTTTTAGGCAATGAAGGATATTTCGCTAATTTTGAATTAACCGGAAGTTTAGCTAATTTAATTACTCAAGTATTGAGTGAAGGGTATAACGATAGTAAGCGTGAAAATTGTCATCGTACGGTCTATGAACGGTTTAGTTGGCAGGAGTTATCGCCAGCTTATATTGATATGATTGAACGGTGTAGATTAATGGCAAAGGGAACAGGGAGTAGGGAGTAGGGAGTAGGGAGTAGGGAGTAGGGAGTAGGGAGTAGGGAGTAGGGAGTAGGGAGTAGGGAGTAGGGAGTAGGGAGTAGGGAGTAGGGAGTAGGGAACTTCAGATTTTACAAATTTACTGTTGTCGAAGCTTTCGGTAATATTACTCCGAAAAAAAACGCGATGCTCAGCAAAGAGCCGCTACGCGATTGACCTGCATGTCACGCTACGCTAACGCTAACTTGTTATTACAATTTTAGCTAACCGATTTTATCGGTAATTTTAATTAAAAAAAAACGCGATTGACCTGCATGTCACCCTACGCGATTGACCTGCATGTCACGCTACGCGAACGCTTCCGATATTTTCCCGATTCCCGATTCCCGATTCCCGATTCCCGATTCCCGATTCCCGATTTCAGATTCCCGATTTCCTCGTTTCCTTTAAATTATCCCTCAAAAAAAATTCTAAAAACCCTTGACAAATATGTTAGTAATCATTATGATTATATTTATTAAGTTAAAAACATTGTTTCGACTATGCATCACAATTTTCTGCCAAATTCAGACAACAATCCAGAGGATATCACTCCGGAGATTACTCCTGAGGAGTTTTCCGAAAAAGAATTCCTTGTTCCGTATATTCTGAAGGGAACTCGCCAGCAAATAAGCCATACCATGCATATCCTTAATGCCATGGGCTATGCACAGCTTTCGGAGTGGAGTCCTCTTCAGCCCACTGGAATTCCAGGGCAATTTATGACGATGATGAGGAGATACTGGATTTGGCGTTAACACCTTAAATTTCTGGGGGGGTTTCCCCCCCGGACAAAGGCTCCGGTCTGTTCGCGTAGCGAACAAATTGGTAATAAAATTGAGTGCATAAGCGAAAATTCCTAGCCGTGGAAAGTATTTCTGCGGCTATTTTTTTGGGTTAGCAGGTTGAAGGTTTTTTGGTTGAAGGTTTTTTGGTTGAAGGTTTTTTGGTTGAAGGTTAGCAGGTTTAAGGTTAGTGGGTTTAAGGTTAGTGGGTTTAAGGTTAGCAGGTTTAAAGTTATTAGTGTTGAAGGTTAGCAGGTTTAAAGTTATTAGGTTTAAGGTTATTAGGTTTAAGGTTAGCAGGTTTAAGGTTAGTAGGTTTAAAGTTAGCTATCAGCATTCAGCCAAAGACCTTGGCCTTCGGCTGAATGCTGAATGCTGATTGCTGATTGCTGAATGCTGATAGCTGAATGCTGATGGCTGAATGCTGATAGCTGAATGCTTACGATGCACCCGTCTAAGGTTCTGTTCGCAGATATCCAAGAATAGTGCTAGTATTAAATAATCCTGGAAATCGATTCAGTAATGCGGTAGACTGAGGAGCAGGTAATATAAGTAATAGGATAATTTTCAGCAATACTTTTAAGGTAACCTTTGCCAGTAATAAGGTTGGATCATGTCTGAGGGCATGGCAAAGAAATCGGAGTGCGGCTAGGGTTATGTGTCGTTCTGGAAATGATTCAAAAGCCTTGAAAATTAGGTACTTATACAGGTTAGCGAGGCTGTGCTTTTTCAGATATTGTAGAGAATCAGGAGCAGCAGCAAAGGCTCGTTCAATTACTTGTAAGCAACCTGCTTCCATCTTGGAAGTATCAGAAGAGGCTGAATTAGCTGAGACTCGATATAAAATGTGTGGGTATGGTACAGCTACAAAGGGATAACGAGCTGCGAGCCGCAGCCACATATCCCAATCTTCTGCCTGGGTTAGGGATTCATCAAATTGACCAACTGTGTCAAATGCTTTCTTACGAATCAGGACGTTAGAACCATTTTCCAAAAAATCAGTTAGCAAGAGCTGAGGATAAACATTACCATTGAGAGTGATATGGTTACCCCGCCGCACAAACTGACCTGATTCATCGATATAATCTGTCCAACTATAGGCAACGGCGGCTTGGGGGTTTGCCTCTAAAGCCTTTAACTGGAACTCTAATTTATCTGGATGCCAGAGATCATCGGCATCTAGGAAAGCAATATAGTCCCCTGAAGCATGGGATAATCCACGATTACGGGCTGAGTTGACACCAGCATTGGGATAGGAAAAAATTTTTAATCGAACATCTTTGATACTATAAATTATTTCCCCTGTCGAGTCTTGGGAGCCATCATCAATGACAATTATTTCAAAATCCGTAAATGTCTGATTTAAAACAGATTGAATAGTCTGTTTGATAGTTTTTTCGTCATTATAAACCGGTATAATTATAGATATTAAGCTGGCCTTCATTTAAATTTCATGGTTCTGACATTAAGGGAGTAGGGAGTAGGGAGCAGGGAGCAGGGAGTAGGGAATAGGGAGTAGGGAGTAGGAAAAAATTTAAGTATTTAGTTTAATATGATAGCTGATAGCTGATAGCTGATAGCTGATAGCTGATAGCTGACAATGCTATACTGATTTAGTTCTATGGTTCATTAGCCCCTTAATAGTTTCTTCTGGAGCATTTTGCTGCTTCAAATAGTTTTTGAGAGTTGTTTCAGTTTGACTCTTGAGTAAAAAATCACTGACTAACAGTTTAATAACTTGCCTAACATATAAAATAGCATACCTCCAGAAAGGTACATGTTTTGAATTTTGATAAATTATATTGACCATATGCCAGATATTATAATTTGACTTTAAATTAGTGAATCCTTTCAAAATCTCTAGTCTTTTGGCTGTATTCGGTTGAAGATACCATTGTAGTAAAGGGGGCATATAACGAATCAAGTCATTTAAATTATAATCAGTAGTGGCTTGGAGTTTACTTGACAAAATCACGTTAAATCCTGATTTATGAGCACGACTAACAAACTCAAAGTCACCGCCGTAATGCCGGAATCTATCAGCATCTGGAAATCCAATTTTATCGACCACTGCTCTGGGGATGATAGCTATATTACCATTTAGGGTATCGACTGACCTAGCTTCTGCTGTCGCAAAATAATCCATACTCCGAATTGGCTGTTTTTTATGCATGCCACTGAACACAATCCAATCGGAATAGGTTTTATCCCGGACAATACCCCCAACAATTGTATTATTGTACAGTGGAGATTGACAAATATCAATCAGGTTGTTAAGGAAATTGTCTGACAGAGAAATATCATCATTTAGCCACACTAGGTAATCGGAGTCTAATTTATCTATGGCATAGTTCATCCCGAGACAAATTCCACCTGTCCACCAAAGATTGCCATCTCCCTCAATTAAGTAAACATTGGGAAATTGACGTCTAATCATGTCTCGGGTGCCATCTGTGGAACCATCATCTACTATGATGACTGAAATGACTGAGGTATTATCGGTATTTGCTTGAGGAATTTGCTGAAAAATTTGACTCAGAATATTCTGAGTATAGTGTTGCCTATTTCTAACTGGAATAATTAAGGATATTTGAGTCATTTTAGCAAAGGGAGTAGGGAGTAGGGAGTAGGGAATAGGGAATAGGGAGTAGGGAGTAGGGAATCGGGAATCGGGAGTCGGAAAAATTAGTTTTTGTACTTCATTGAATATGATTTTTTTTTATCTAAACATACCTATTAAAAAAGTGTTATAATGATAGTATGTGCGTCAACTATTATTTTCCACTGTTCCCTGTTCCCTGTTCCCTGTTCCCTTATTTTGTAAAAGCTTTCTAATAGTAAAAAATGGACTGAGCAAACTGCCCCAGAAGAATTCTAGTTCAAAGGCAGCAATGAGATTAGTTTTAAATTGTCCTCGATACTTAAGGAAATGTAGGATAAATCGGCGCAAATTTCCCAATAAGGTTTTGGTAATTACTATAGGCTTTTGCCAAAAGGTAGCATTAATCAGGCGGAGCTGACATGTGGCCAAACCACAGCCACGAGCGAGAGTGAGCAAGTAATCTCTCTGAAGACGCCACTGGGGAATCTGATGATAGCTATGCATGGCTGGGTTATACCAAATTTCCCAACCTGCTTTGTACATATACAGCAATGGCTCATAATCATCCCCCTGGACGAATAATCCGGGTAGTTTGCCTGTCAAACTGGGACGAGGTGGCACACTATCGAGCCAAGCTTGTCTACGAACGACTAAGCTTGCCCCTGGGGGTAGCCTGATTTGCTCGGGTTGAAAGGGATGGGGGTTTGGTCCATGTTCCCGAATTGCGAGAAATTGCTTGATGGGATCAAAATTTTCTGGGGGTTCGACTTCAAAATCACCGTGAATTTGACCACTGTAGGCTCCTGCCTTAGGATACTTTTGACCAAAGCTATAGGCTGCAGCAATCCAGTTGGGATCAGGTAAATTGTCATCATCTAAAAAACCGATTAATTCACCTTTAGCCTCCTGGACAGCTCGCAACCTGGCAAATGCTGATCCTTGTTCGAGTTCAAAACAATATCTTAAGGGGACAGATAAATCCCAATTGCTTTGATAGTCTTGAATAACCTGGGCAGTATCATCGCTACTATTGTTGTCAACAACAATAATTTCCCAACTGATGGAGTTGAGGAAAGTTTGCGATCGCAGTCCTTCGAGCAGTAATGGTAAACGCTTCGCCCCATTATAGGTCGGAATCGCTACAGTAAAGTCAACAGCCATAGAACTAGCTCATCTAGCTTTGTTAGTAAATCACCACAATTTTGCCAAATTGGCTCAACTAATAGAAGCATAATTTGATATCCTGAGATATCCTGATTGGTGATTTGAGATTGATGGAGAGAACCTCCTTCACCCACTCAATCATAATTATGATAAAATCAACAACTGTATTTTCCTGGAATTCAAGGGCGATCCCATTGGCCAGCATGGGTGAACTTACCCATATAACTCGTGGTCTAGACTAAGGTAAGGGACATGCAGGGTGTTTACAAAATTATTTTCCCTTACCCAATAACCTTTGAGTATGGACGTCATTGACTAGAATCCTTGACTAGGAGAAGGTAAGGGATATGCAGGGTGTTTATAAAATAATTTTCCCTTATCCAAAAATTTTTTGAGTGTTGACCGTTGACTCTTTAGTGTTTACTGTTGACTGTATCGTTTTGACTATTTAGTGTTAACTCTTCACTATTGACTGTTAAAAAACAGCAATATTCCTAGCATTTCCTACTTACCGAGAGTCATCTACCGTGTTATTCAACTCATACGCTTTCATCTTCGGCTTTCTTCCCATTACCCTGGTGGTTTTTTTTGGCTTAAGTCGCTTCCGTGTGGTTAAAGCAACCTGGGTATGGATGACGTTAGCATCCCTATTTTTTTATGGTTATTGGAAAATTGCTTATCTGCCTCTGTTAATAATTTCAATTAGTGGTAACTATGTCATTGGTAAACAGATAGAGAAGCTAGTAATTCTGTTAGACGAAGGAAGTGGAGAGGATAATGCGGCTCCTGATAAACCCGATAAAATCTCAAGCCTAGTATCTACAGTAATTAGTTATAAACAGCAAACGAAACTGCTGCTTTGGATAGGTATTTGCTTTAATTTAGCGATTTTGGGCTATTTCAAATATGCTAATTTTTTCGTAGATTCATTAAACTATATTTTAGGCACAAGTATCACTATTCCACCAATCTTACTCCCCTTAGCAATTTCTTTTTATAGCTTTACCCAAATTGCCTATATTGTTGATGCTTATCGTGGGGAAACGAAAAAGTGTAGGTATAATTTTATGACCTATAGCCTGTTTGTGTCTTTCTTTCCCCAACTGATAGCCGGTCCAATTCTCCGTTACGATGAACTATTGCCCCAGTTTGAGAAGTTACGCAATAGCCTGTTTTCCTGGAAAAACATGGGAATGGGGCTGAGCCTCTTTATCCTAGGTTTAGGTAAAAAAGTTGCGATCGCAGATAATCTATCTCCCTGGGTAGCCACTATTTTTAGTAATACTGACCAACTCAGCTTTGTAGAAGCCTGGGTTGGGGCATTGAGTTATACCTTTCAACTGTATTTCGATTTTTCCGGCTACTCTGACATGGCAATTGGCTTAGGATTAATCACAAATATCCGCCTACCGATTAACTTTAATTCACCCTACAAAGCGAGATCTATCAGTGACTTTTGGCGACGTTGGCACATTACCTTATCCAATTTCCTCCGGGATTACCTGTATATTCCTCTTGGTGGTAATCGTCGCGGTCGTCTACGTCAATATGGTAACTTATTAGCCACAATGCTTCTCGGAGGATTGTGGCATGGTGCTGGCTGGACATTTGTGATTTGGGGGGGACTCCATGGCTTATTTTTGGTAATTAATCATAGGTGGCGGCAAATGAAGCTATCCATGCCAAAAATTCTAGCCTGGATGCTGACATTTTTAGCAGTGGTAAGTACGTGGGTATTGTTTCGGGCAACTAGTATTAGTGATGGTCTAGGAATATTACAGGCAATGGTAGGACTCAAGGGCGTTATCTTGCCTACTACTTATCAAAATACCTTGGGTTGGTTAACCCCCTTAGGCATCCAATTTC
Organism: Moorena sp. SIO3E8; assembly: GCF_010692445.1. Taxonomy (NCBI): domain Bacteria; kingdom Bacillati; phylum Cyanobacteriota; class Cyanophyceae; order Coleofasciculales; family Coleofasciculaceae; genus Moorena; species Moorena sp. SIO3E8. Next base: position 36,823 of record NZ_JAAHHM010000033.1, read on the forward strand.
AGGAGTGGCAAGAGATGAAAGTTCTTCTGCCACCTATAGGGTTAGAAAAGACCTTTATGGTACTATTCGGACTAATCCTAGGGGTTACCTTTTTGCCTAATACCCAGCAAATCATGAAACACTTCAAGCCTAGCTGGTACTGGGCAACAGGTATTGGCTTAATCGCTACATTTTGCCTACTGTCTCTTAACCGAGTTTCCGAATTTCTTTACTTCCAGTTTTAAAGGCGTGGGGAGATGGGGAGATGGGGAGATGGGGAGATGGGGAGATGGGGAGATGGGGAGATGGGGGAGTGTGGGAAGTGTGGGAAGTGTGGGAAGTGTGGGAAGTGTGGGGAGTCAGATCAGCAACGGTTGTGTCCCCCCCTTAATAAGGGGGGTTAGGGGGGATCCCTAGTTTCCACGGAGCTTTGAAAGTGCAGATGCCGGTAACCCACACTCTTCCCCCTGTTCCCTATTCCCTGTTCCCTGTTCCCTGCTCCCTATTCCCTGCTCCCTGCTCCCTAATCTTAACTAACAGCTGGAACAACTGATTCACTAGCTGTTACTGGTTTACTGGGTACTTTATTACTAAATGTAAGCCCCTGATCTCCACAATCAATGAAAATGGTATCCCCTTCGATAAACATATTTTCTAAAATCTTTGTAGCAATGGGATTTTCTAACTCCCGCTGAATTGCCCGCTTCAAGGGACGAGCACCATAGACGGGATCATATCCAGCGTCGGTCAGATAATCTTGAGCTTGCTCGGACATTTCCAGGGTAATCTTTTGCTCTGCCAACAGCCGCTCAATCCGTTTGAGTTGAATCCCGACAATCTTGCGCAATTCATCCCGGGTTAGGGTATGGAATATGATCACATCATCGACCCGGTTCACAAATTCTGGGCGAAAATGCGATCGCAAGGACTCTGTCACTCGTTTGCGCATTTCTTCATACTTGGAATCATCCCCAGCTACTCCCAAAATATGCTCACTGCCAATATTGCTGGTCATGACAATAATGGTATTCCGGAAATCGACGGTTCTGCCTTGGGAGTCGGTAATTCGTCCGTCGTCAAGTACCTGTAACAAAATGTTAAATACATCCCGGTGTGCCTTTTCCACCTCATCGAGCAATACTACTGAGTAAGGACGCCTACGCACGGACTCTGACAGTTGTCCTCCTTCTTCATACCCTACATATCCTGGTGGGGCACCTACTAACCGAGAAACTGCGTGTTTTTCCATATACTCGGACATATCAATCCGCACCAGAGCTTCTTCGCTGTCAAACAGAAACTGGGCCAGTGCTCTAGCTAATTCGGTTTTACCGACCCCAGTTGGTCCCATAAACAAGAAGGAACCAATGGGACGCCCGGGATCCTTCATCCCTGCTCTAGCACGACGAATGGCAGCAGCTACAGCGGAAACGGCTTCTGTTTGCCCAATCACCCGTTTATGTAAATGTCCTTCGAGCTGTAATAACTTCTGGCGCTCTGATTCCAGCAATCGCTTCAGGGGAATTCCGGTCCATTTGGCCACAATTTCGGCAATATCGGATTCACTGACTTGTTCTCGCAACAGAGCAGTACCTCCGGATTGGAGTTCCAGCATCATACTTTCTTTGGCTTCCCGGTCCCGCTGTAAAGCCTCTAATTTGCCATATTTTAGCTGGGCTGCCTTATTCAGGTCATAATTCCGTTCTGCCTGTTCCACTTGTACCCTTAAGTGTTCTTCTTCCTCTTTTAAGGCACTGATGTCTTGTAAAAGTTGCTTTTCCGATTGCCATTGTTTATTGAGTTGTTCCTGTTTTCCCCGTAAAACCACAATTTCTTTTTCAATGCGCTCTAACCGTTCTTGGGCAGAACTATAGGTGGCGGTGGTGGCAGTGGTTCGCTTATCTTCCCCTTCTAGAGATAACTTTTCCATTTCCAGCTGCATCAGCCTGCGGTCAGTCGCTTCCAATTCTACTGGCTTGGAGGTAATTTCCATTTTGATTTTGGCTGCAGCCTCATCCACCAAATCAATGGCTTTATCGGGTAAAAATCGGTCACTAATGTAGCGCTGGGATAAGGTAGCTGCTGCTACCAAGGCTGAGTCGGTTATATTAACCCCGTGATGGACTTCATAGCGTTCTTTGAGTCCCCGCAAAATCGAAATGGTGTCTTCTACAGTTGGTTGCTTAACATAGACTTGCTGAAACCTACGTTCTAGAGCAGCATCCTTTTCAATATGCTTACGGTACTCATCAAGGGTAGTTGCTCCAATACAACGCAATTCTCCCCGAGCTAGCATTGGTTTGAGTAAATTCCCTGCATCCATAGTGCCACCGCTAGCACCAGCTCCGACTACGGTGTGCAATTCATCGATAAACAGGACAATTTGACCATCTGAGTGGGTCACTTCCCTGAGTACAGCTCTAAGTCGGTCTTCAAATTCCCCCCGATATTTAGCACCTGCAATCAAGCTGCCCATATCTAAGGAAATCAGCTGGCGGTTTTTCAGGGATTCTGGGACATCCCCATTCACAATTCGTTGGGCTAGTCCTTCTGCGATCGCAGTTTTTCCTACCCCTGGCTCTCCAATCAACACGGGGTTATTTTTGGACCGACGAGAGAGCACCTGAACCACCCGACGAATTTCTTCATCCCGACCAATCACTGGGTCAAGTTTTCCGGCTTGAGCGGCTTCGGTCAAATCCCGCCCGTATTTTTCCAAGGCTTCGTAACGGGATTCGGGATTTTGGTCTGTGACCTTTTGAGAGCCTCGGATGGCTTTAATGGCGGCTTCGAGCTTTGCCGCATCCTGGTTATAGGTTTTGAGCAAGCGGCGTCCTACCCGTTCATCCACCGCTAAAGCCAGTAACAGATGTTCTACTGCAATATAGTCATCCTGCAAAGCCTTGCGATAGGCTTCCGCATTATCGAGCATCACGTCTAAAGCACGACCCAGGTACAATTGGTCTAGGTTAGCGACCTTAGGTTGGCGGTTAGCAAAATTTTCCAGTTGTTGCTGAAACCGGTTAACATCAACAGTGATACGGGATAGAATTCGATTGGGTAGCCCATCTTGTTCCAACAATGCGATCGCAACGTGTTCGACTTCCAGCTGTTGATTTTTGCAGCGACGGGCGACATCTTGAGATTTAACAATCGCTTCCCAGGCTTTATCAGTAAACTTGTTGGCGTCAGTGGGCTGCATATCTTACAACAAATCTCGCTTTTTTACCATCTATGCTGTGGTTAGTATAGCAATCCCTTTTACCCTATATCCGGAAAGTCGGGTTTTAAATTGATCCACTATGGATTATGATCAATCAAAGGTTGATCAAAGATTGACGGTTAGGATTCCCATTCACGGTAGGGTTTCTGGATCAATCCCCATTGTTTTGAGATAATCCGCTAACCGTTGAGCTCGTTGATATTCCTGTTGTGCAATTTGCTCTGGTGTCAATAACCGATTTCCTTGGTAATCGTACCAGTATAACCACTCTCGTTGCCATCCCTCGTATATCCCTTGTTCTCGTCCAATTAACAAGCCTAGTTCTGGTATCTCTATCGGTTCACCGGATTGTCTGATATATTGCCCGTCTACCAAGCGATACACCTCCAACGGCTCATGCTTATCCCGTCGCCAATGGTGGGGATTATAAATGGTGTAATTGAGTACTCCTAGTTGAGCGTATTTTTCCAGCTTCTGGTCATACTCACCCCCTGGCGTTTGAGAAACGACTTCTAACACCCATTGGGGAACGATATAATTTTCTTCCCATAGGACATAGCTGAGCCTTCCCTTTGCACTCTTACGTCGCACTACCCCTAGACTTAGGAAACCATCAGGCACAATAGCCGGTTCTTTCGGTTTATAGTAAACTCCCATGTTTACCCCTAGGAACCAATCTTGGCGCTCTGACCACAGCGAAGAGAGTACTGCTCTTAATAGAGTGGGAATTAGGATTTGTAATTCATTATCCACAGGGGTATCGTCGGAATCTGGTAGCTCTTCTGCAGAGGGTAAATACTGCAATGGGTCATACTGTATCATGGTTGGTTTCCGAAGGGGATACTCACGATCAGAGGACTAATGTGCTCTGTATGCTTTCGGTGTCATGCCGGTAAATTCTCGAAACTTTTTGCTCAAATGGCTGTGGCTGTTGAACCCACACTCTAAGGCAATGTCCACAATTAATCGGTCTTTTTGTTTCAACAACTGCTTCGCCCGTTCTACCCGTTGCTGGATCAAGTATTGGTAGGGAGACATGCCGATTGATTGCTTAAATAGACGGCTGAAATGGAATTGGCTCATGTCTAGCAATCGAGCTAATTCTGCTAGTTTAATATCTCGATCTAAATATGTATCAATATAATCTATAATTTGCTGTAGTTGACGCAGGGGCAAGCCACCCTGGTAAATTGGCAACTGAGGTTTGGTAGCTGCGTGCTGCCTGAGTAAATTGACTGCTAAGACGTTAGCCAGAGAATCAATGTAAAGTGTACTGCCTGAAGATTCCTGTTGAAGTTCAGTGAGTAGCATGATTGCGATCGCTTCAATCTGTGGATTGCGAGTCCGAAATTCAGGCAGTAATTCTAGCCGATCGGGATTCTGTTCTAGGGTTTGGCTAGCAACACTTTGAATAAACTGAGATTTCAGCCGAATCTGCAAGTAATTATCATCACTGTCCCACCGAGCAAAAAACGGTGTCTTGGCAGGGGTAATGGACATGTCTCCTTTTTTATACAGCCCTGTATAGGTTTTGCCTGCCTGAATTTGCAGCAAGCGAACGGGACGAGGAGCAAGGGAGATAGAAAGGGTATGTTCTTCATTGTAATGACAATTTCCCTCTCCAGCAGGATGTTGGAAGTGTTGGACTCGAATATTTTCCCAGGATTGAGTTTGGCGAGACTTCTGGGATAAGTCATTTGTTTGAGGCTGTTGGATAGCAGGATTTTTCATAATCCAAGGCCAGTGCGTCTAGTTCTGATCTAAGCTATCAGCTATCAGTTATCAGCTATCAGCTAATGGGCAGGTTACTTGATGTGGTTATGGGCTAGGAAGCTTTTGAATCTGAGTTATGGAAAGCTAACCGCTGACCGCTGACCGCTGAATGCTTTAGTTCTGATTATAGTCAGGTTGGGCTAGTTTCCAGCAAAAACGTGAAAAGCCATCGCAAGATTGTGATAGTACCACAGGAATTAGACAGCTTAGCATGAATCGCCTTTCTAAGCTGTAAGGGTGATTGTTAAGCAGAAAGTATCAACAAGATGAATATACTTATTTTTGGTTCAACCGGTGGTACAGGTCGTCAGGTTGTGGAACAGGCTCTTGAGCAGGGACACAGGGTTACAGCATTTGCACGGAATCCCGCCAAGCTGGACATCAACCACGCAAATCTCAAGGTTCTTCAGGGGGATGTCATGGATCTGCCATCAGTGGAGAAGGCAGTACAAGGTCAAGAAGCAGTGGTGTGTGTACTCGGAGCAGGTCAGAAGATGACAGGGACAATCCGGTCACAGGGGACGCAACAGATCATTCACGCCATGGAAAAAGCAGGTATCCGACGCTTTATCTGCCAATCAACCCTTGGAGCAGGAGATAGTTGGGAAAATCTTAACTTTTTCTGGAAGTATATCATGTTTGGATTCCTGTTACGGAACGTGTTTGCTGATCATCAAAGGCAAGAGAACTATGTTCAGCAAAGCAGTCTAGACTGGACAATTGTTCGTCCTGGAGCCTTTGTAGATGGGAATCGCACTGGCAAATATCGACACGGTTTTCCAAGTAACGATAAGACATCAAAACTCAAAATTTCTCGTGCTGATGTCGCTGATTTCATATTGAAGCAACTGGCAGATGACAAGTATATTCACCAGACACCAAGTTTGTCCTATTGAAGTAAGTATTCAGGGATCAGCTATCAGCTATAGCGCAAGTCAGAAGTTAGAAGTCAGAAGTCAAAAGTAAGCTATGACTGAGTTTCGGAGTTTAGGAGCGACTGCATCAAGACAATGTCAAACATCTGAATGCTTAGTGAAATATCAGCCAAAAACTGACGGCTGACCGCTGACCGCTGACTGCTGACGGCTTACATATTAAACACTGTCAAAAAACACGAGAATTCCCAAGAGGCTTTATGGTAACTGTTCACAACTTCCGCTTTTCTCTAATGCTGTTGACGGCAATCGGCAGTGGTCTGGCTGCTGGTATCTTCTTCGCCTTTTCGACCTTTGTGATGAAGGCTTTGGCTCAGCAACCACCAGGACAGGGTATTGCCACCATGCAATCGATTAATATCACGGTGATCAATCCCTGGTTTATGATGGCATTTCTGGGAACGGCTGCTGCTTGCACATTGCTAACTATTTCGTTAGTGCTGCAGTGGCATCAACCAGGTGCTGTCTATTGGCTGGCGGGTACTTTGCTTTATCTGATTGGCACAATCGGCGTGACCTTCGCCTGCAATATCCCGCTGAATGATGCCCTCGCCATCGTCACGCCAGACAGTACTGAAGCTACAAAACTATGGGCAAGATTCCTGACCGATTGGACATTTTGGAATCACGTTCGGACAGTAGCAGCATTTTTGGCAGCGATACTGTTTACAATTTCGCTTTGCGTTCGCCCTTAGGCGGGCACTTTGTGCGATCGCGCGGTGCAATTATGGAATGATTAACCAAGCGAGACTGATCCGATAGGGGAGTGTCCCTTGGTTATAGGCTCTTTTTCTTGTTTGGTTTTCTATGTATTGTCCGATACTTTTTAGCTACCAAAGTCTACGAAAATGGACCCTCGCCCGCCAAGGCAAGATGCTTTCACATCCAGGGGGTATCTCCGCGCTTCTGTGACGGAATATCCCGCGAGCGCCATAAAAATGTCAACAAAGTTGGTTCCACCGGGATAGAGAGCGCAACTATTAAACCCTTGGTTTTCGGCTTTAATTTAAGTTACATAATAATCCCTGTCGGTGTTACCCTAATTTAAGTCTAACAAATCATAAAAGTTTTTGGTAGACTCTGCGACATTTTCGATAAGCTTTTACTAACCTCAATACAAACACCCATGTAGCCTCCCAGGATAGATAATGGCATTTGCTTGGAAGTAGGGATGTTCCCAGGTAAAATGTCAATACCCCTGATTATATGATCTCCGGATAATTACCCTGTCTTGATGCAGTCGCTTTGTAAAAATCTCCCCATCTCCCCATCTCCCCATCTCCCCATCTCCCCATCTCCCCATCTCCCCATCTCCCCATCTCCCCACCCTTCCCACACTTTTATGATGGGTATTCCACCGGAATTGATATTCTTTACCAACTTACCCCCTTGCTACTTGCTGGTATGTAGCGTCTAAAATAGAAGAAAGTAATAGATACTACAATTCCTCAAGAAACTTGACTACATCTGAGCCGCCAAAAAAATTAGTAATCAAAAAAATACCCCCGATTGAGCGCAAACCCCAAATCGCACTCAAGAGCGTAACTAATTCTGAGGGTGAAGTTTTCCAGTGCCAAGACCAGATTAGAGTAAAAGCACCTTGGGGAAGTAGAGCTACTGCCGAGATTACAGCCTTGTATCAGGATGAGAGTGGCAATGCTTGGGCGCAATATAAGCCAAGTGAATCTGACCCGAAGTGGCATTGGCAGGGAGGCTGTATCCGTGCAGAGCGACTGAGAAAAGCTTCAATCCCAGATCTATGACCGATTCGACCGCTCAGCTAGGATAAGGCTTGACCATCTTAGTCGCCCAATACACATGGAAAACCTCTGTGACTGCTCCAGCTCGTCGAATCGGCACTGTCCCTATTTCCTGCATATCCTGAAAATAAGCTCGATAGCTATCTGTCAATTCTTGAAATCGCTCCAGAGTAACGTATAGTCCATCTTTACCCAACCATTGCTCAGGCTGGAACCAGACCATAAAACCACGCATATCCTCTCCCAAGCAGGTAATCGGTGTAGAGGTCAGGGGACTAATCGCCATCGCTACGATCCCACTGATATAATACCCATTACTAAAGACAAAGCTAGACTTTTGTAATGCCTCACTCAGGACAGGAGACTCAGCAAATCCTTGTCGCAGTTGCTGAATATCAATCAGTTCTGTAGAGGGGTCATCCTTGGGAGAGAGAAAACCCCCAAGTAAAGCATAGTGACCGGATTTTTGCAGTGTTCCTGTAGTGATATGCAGCAGCACAAACAATAATAGGCTAGCTATTGCTATGGCTGAACCCTTTAGCCATCGGTTAACCCAATGGCGCGATGACAGGAAGTGCCCGCCTAAGGGCGAACGCATTTGCCACTGTTGCGCCTGTTGCCCTAGTAGTAAGGTTATCCCCCAAAATCCTGGCATCGGCCAAGTGGGCAAAATTTGGTGATATCCTGCTAAGAGGGTAAAGCCGACAACTAGGGGTAGGGATACCCATAGGATCAATCTTGACTCCAATTTTGATGTCTTGCTATACCAGGTAAATTGAGCAAGTAGCGATCGCAAACTCACCCACCACATGGGCAATGCCATCGTAGGGAAAAGATAAGCTATCCCAGATAAAACTATCACTAATACATTTAGCCAATTGTAGCCCTGCTGAGGTACCTCTGGCTCTGGTTGAAAACGGGTGGATAAATGGAAAGTAAAGGATATCCAATCATGCTGTATATTCCAGTACCAAATTGGAAAAATAGTTATGATAAATAAGATTAAACCTAGCCATGCCCAAGGTGACAATAATGCACAACGATGACGTGGACTGGTTAAGCAAAAACCAACTAATCCTAAGCCCAAAACAAAGCCATGATATTTACCTAGACAAGCTAAACCTACTAAAATACCCAGGAGTGCTAACCGATAGCTAGGTTGGTATGAACCATAAATAGGGGTTAGGGTATGGGGGTTAGGGTGTGGAGTATTGGAATATAAACTATTGGGTTTAGTAGATAGTTTACTAGATAATTTTTTACTTAAATGTTTCGCTCTTAGGGGAAAAAATTCGTAAGCAGCACATAACAAACTAGCTGACCAGAAAAATATCAGGGGACTATCGGGTAGGGTAAGCACACCAAAGCCAATTTGAAAAATCGGAATAATGGTAGCGATCGCTAATGTCAATCGAGCCGCTTTGGTGTTAAATAGATGAGTGCTAGTCAGATACAGTAGCAATAAGCTACCTGTATACAAAATCAGGGAACCCAGACGAATAGTGAATTGGGAAACCTCTCCCGTTATCCAAGTCCCAAAGCCAGTAGTCAGGGCAACTAAAACTGGGTGATCAAAATAACTCCAGTCTAGATGCAGGGTATAGACATAGTAATAGGCTTCATCAATACCAGGGTAAAGCCAAAAAGCAATGATACACCGAAACAGTAGCCCCCCTAGCAGCCAACCAAGTACAAATTGATGTTGAGACAACCGTTTCAGGGCATTAGGCATCATAATCTATTATTTTTTAATTTTATGAGGTACAAATTACTTGATTTTAGGGAGTAGGGAGTAGGGAGTAGGGATAAAAAAAATAATGTGTACCTCATAATTATGATAATTATTAGATTTTACAGATACTCGCGCTAAAAGACATGGTAGGTTTACTGGATTGGGGAAAACTTAGCAACAAAAGCCATGAAATTGCTTTCTATGGTTTTTAGAACTCTAACCACTAAAGAAGAGTGAAACTGGGCAAACCTTACTTCCTCAAATTCGTTTTTCCTAGCTTATCAGTGATGGATCGCTACATCGCTGCTGAACTCATCCCACCGTTTCTATTTGGTGTTGGCGGGTTTTCATCTATTGGTGTCGCTGTGGGTAGCCTGTTTGATATGGTAGTCAAAATCACTGAGTTAGGACTATCCTGGACAATTGCTGCCCAAGTCGTGGTGTTGAAGTTTCCTGAGTTTATTTCCTATGCCTTACCCATATCAGTACTGCTCGCTACACTAATAGCATATTCTCGCTTGAGTAATGACAGTGAGTTAATTGCCCTGCGCAGCTGTGGTGTGAGTTTATACCGACTAGTTGCCCCTGCTCTAGTTCTCAGCCTAATTGTCACGGGAATCACTTTCCTCTTCAATGAATTAATTGTTCCAGCCGCTAACTACCAAGCAACTATAACATTAGAAAAAGCTCTTAATCAGGAAAAACCCTCTTTCGAGGAAAACGGTATTATCTATCCAGAGTATCATACTTTTCCCCAACCCAATGGCACAACTACTCAGACACTCAAACGCTTATTCTACGCAAATCGATTTGATGGTCAGAGCATGAAAGATATGACTGTCTTGGAGTGGTCTAATCTGGGTAAGTTGAAGAAAATTATTCTATCGGAATCAGCCCGTTGGAACTCTAAGCAAAATACCTGGGATTGTTTTCATGGGTCAATTTATTTCATTAGTCCTAAAACCTCTTTTCGGAAAATAGTAACCTTTGATCATCAAGAAATTCCATTTCCTAGAGCGCCCCTTGATTTAGTCACTAAAGCCCGTGACCCCTATGAGATGAATATTCTTCAATCCATAGAAATGATCCAGTTGCTAAAGGGAGCTGGCGATCGCAAAAAACTCCGGATGCTGCAAGTGCGGATGCAACAAAAAATTGCTTTTCCATTCATTTGTATAATCTTTGGCTTAGTGGGAGCAAGCATGAGTATTCGACCTAAACGAATCAGCAAAGGGACTAGCTTTGGGGTCTGTTTAATCGTAATTTTTGGCTACTACTTACTGAGCTTTGTGATCGGAGGTTTCGGTATAGCAGGAATTCTCTCCCCAGTTCTAGCCGCCTGGTTACCTAATTTATTCGGTTTTGGAGCAGGAGGATGGTTATTGTGGCGATTGGAGGGTAATGGTTGATGGTAATTTTGAGTAGGGAGTAGGGAGTAGAGAGTAGGGGGAAGAAAATCGACTCTAGCTCATAAGTACGATCGTCAGTATTCAGCCTAATACTTACATTAATTTATCACCTTGGATGTTAATTTAAAATTCTGTAAGCATTCAGGTGCGTTACACTGTTGTTTTTTTATTCGCTCAAGGGTAAGTATTCAATTCGGTCTTGATATTCCTTGGGAAAGGAAGCTCCAGCAATAATGATTAGCTCTGCGAGGGTTTCTCCAATATGATTGGATGGATCGATTACAAAAATCCCCGGTACGTGCCGACTCTCTGCGAGATGGTCTACTAAATGTTTAGGCATAGATTTCCTATTGTTTGTTACTAAAATAAAATCATGAATCTCACACCAGATTAAAATCTCTGGATCGAGAGTTCCTTTAGGAGGAGCGCCTGGATCGCCGATCCTTCTGACAATAAGTTCTGGTGCTTGGCGCATCAGTTGGGTTCGGTAAAGGGAGGCGATATGCTCGTCCAGTAAATATTGGATCGTCATACAGCGCTCTTCGCTTGGGATGACTCTCGCTCCAGAGCGGCTTCTGCTTTCAATTGCCGGAACCTCTTTCGTGCAGGAGAAGGATTCTGTTTTTGTTCTTCTCGTTGTTGGCGGCAAAACTCTAGCCAGTCAGCTAAGTAAGCGCTGACCTCTTCTTTGTTGTGTAGATAGTAGAGAATAGTGGCATGAACCTGTTCTAAGGTAATGGTTTCAAATTGTTGGGTAATTTCTTCAGGGGTTCTGGCGCGGTAGATATATTCGTAGAGGACGCTTTCGATACCAATGCGGCTACCTTTGATGCGAATGTCGTCAGAGGCTAGGAAGTCGAAGTAGTCTTGGATTTCCATGGCAATTTGCAATTACTAAAAAAAGTTTTAAAAAAAAAATATGAGGCGCGAATACAATTTTTAAGTAGATGTAAACTACATTTAATTTTACCGTTATTATTTTTTTTAAGTCAACCTATTCGTTTATAATGGAAACGTGATTGCTAGGGATAAATCAAACTTTTGACCATTGTTTTCCTGGTAAGAATCCAATCGTTTTTTAGCATCCCCAGGATCGATATCGAGGCACGTAAGCATTAGGCTGTTCGCGTAGCGTGCGCGTAGCGCATGAGCTTAGATCTGAATGCTTACAAAATTGTTAAAATTGAAAATAATCAATGGCTATTAACCAGTTGAAATTTTCAATTTTAACTAATCCCAGTTATTCTTAAACTGCTACAGCAGTTACCTTCAGTTCAAAAATCTTATTGATTACATCTTCTACTACCCGATCAGGAGTAGACGCTCCAGAGGTTACTCCTACTACTATCGAACCAGAGGGAAGCCAATTTCGTGCTACTTCCACCTCCTGATGTAGGGGTTTATGCTCGATTTCATCAGCAGAAATAATCCGGTTGACACTGTCAATGTGATAGGATGGTAGTTGTCGCTCAATCGCAATTTCTTGCAGGTGAGTGGTATTGGAAGAATTAAAGCCACCAATCACAATCATCAAGTCTAGCTTTTCTTCCACTAGCTCCAACATGGCATCCTGCCGTTCTTGGGTGGCATCACAGATGGTATTGAAGCTTTGGAAGTGATCGTTTAAATTAGACGTACCATATTTCTTCATCATGGTGCGCTCAAAAAGTTTGCCGATCTGTTCGGTCTCGGTCTTGAGCATAGTAGTTTGGTTGGCAATCCCAATCTGCTCTAAATCCTCCTCTGGATCAAAGCCAGCGGAGATAGCGTTTTTAAATTTATCGAGAAATTCCTCCCGGTTACCACCATTGAGAATGTAGTTGGCAACGTATTCCGCTTCTTGTAGATTCAGTACCACTAGATATTTTCCGGCAAAGGAACTCGTTGCTACGGTTTCCTCGTGTTTATATTTGCCGTGAATAATCGAAGTGTATTCTTTTTTCTTATGCTTCTCTACCGTGTTCCACACTTTGGACACCCAGGGACAGGTAGTATCTACAATCTTGCAGTCTTTCTCGTGGAGTAGCTGCATTTCCTGAACACTAGCACCGAATGCTGGTAAAATAACTACATCCCCAGCACCAACAACAGAGAAGTCTTTCTTGCCATCCTCAACGGCAATAAATTTTACTTCCATTTCCCGCAAGCGCTGGTTAACAGAGGGGTTGTGAATAATTTCATTGGTAATCCAGATCTGTTCACTGGGGAAATGGGTGCGGGTTTCATAAGCCATGGCTACAGCTCGCTCCACACCCCAGCAAAAGCCAAATGCTTCTGCTAGCCGGATGGTCACATCTCCCTTTTGCAGCCGATAGTTCTTGGCACGAATCTCTTCAATCAGACTGCTTTGATATTCCGATTCCAACTGAGAGGTAACTTCGGCTTCGTGACCAAATCCTTTACGGTGGTAGTTATCTGATTTCTGGAGTGAGCGCTTGAAAGCTTTTGTATCCATGGAGCTATCTTAAGCAAATTACTTGTTAATCACTGCTATTATTAATTTACTTTCAATCAACCGTGACCTCAGTTACTATAGCAATCCTAAATAAATTCTGATAATTTTTTTTCCTACTCCCTGCTCCCTACTCCCTGCTCCCTGTCCCCTTTGCTATCGGAATAGCTAATCCTTCTTGGAGGATAAGTTCCTCAAAGATTTGTAAACCATAGCGCCAGACTAAGTAACCTTGGGGACTCAGATGCAAGCCATCGGTACTAAGCTCAGGTTGCAGGTTGCCCTGATTATCCGCAAAGAGGGGATAGAGATTTAGATAAATCGCTCCTTCTGCGTGAGCGATCGCTTTTAGTTGCTGGTTCAGATTTTGGATGCGACTGTTGGGGATAGTAAGTAAGCGATCGCGTCCTTCCCAGGTTGCCTGTTCAGCACCATGGGGCAAAATCGATTGAAGGACAATCTTAGTTTCGGTATGGGCTCGCCGCAAGTAGCGAATCGTTAGCCGTTGGTTTTCTAGAATTGCTTCATCCTTGACCCCCCGAATTAGGTCATTGATGCCAATCATCACAAAAATTGCTTCTGGCTTAGTCTGATCCAAAATATCTAAGCGCTTGAGCAACCCTGCTGAGGTTTCCCCAGACAGTCCTTGATTAAGCCAGTAGCGTTTTGGAGGTAGCAGCTTGTTGGGAAACCATAGGCTTAGAGAATCTCCCAGCAGGACAGTTAACTGTTCCGGTTGTTGATTAGCCACTACCTGAGCTTCCTTCTCCAGCAGTGCTAGCCATTGTTGGTAATTTAACTGGTGTCGTGGCCCTAATTCAATTACTGGCTCAGGGGTAGGATTTAAAATTCGGGTATTTATCACAGGATGGCTAACTGGATCTGACTTTGACTGGTGATACTCACCCAGTAGTACCCAGGTGAGAGTCACAATCATAAACCCATTGGCAGCAAGGGATAGTAAAGCCCAAGGTGGACAACGCTTCAATTCAATGAACAAAAAATTGGCATTATTTCCTTTCTAACATCCCTGAAGGCAAAGGTAATACCATCAGTTTACAGTTAACTGTTTACAGTTAACTGTAAACTATTAACAAAACCTAGTTAAAAGAAATCGGCCATGTCAGCAAAACGCTAAAATTCAGAGCTACTAGCCATGTCTGTAGTACTACTGAAGTTACCCATGCTAGAACTAGGTATCACACTGGATTCCTTGACAAATCCAGCGTAAGCTTCCATACCGTGTTCGGCAATATCCAAGCCTTCCAGTTCTTCTTCTGGTGTCACCCGGATACCGAGGGTTAGTTTGAGCACGAACCAGAGGATGCCACTAAACAGCACCGTGAAGCCCCCAATCGCTAGAATACCCAGGATTTGGGTGCCAAGTTGACCGGCACTACCGGCGGTAAACAGACCTGAATCTTTAGCGAAAAGTCCAACGGCTAGGGTTCCCCAGATACCATTGACCAAGTGGACTGAAATTGCCCCTACTGGGTCATCAATTTTGATGTTGTCAAAGAAGGAAACAGAGAAGACAACGATGATGCCACCAATAGCACCAATAATAACTGCTGAGAAATAGCTGACATTATTACAGGGAGCCGTAATTGCCACTAATCCAGCCAAAATTCCATTGATGATCATGGACAGGTCTGGCTTACCATCTTTTAGCCAAGCCGTCAAGGTGGCAGTAATCCCACCAGCTGCTGCGGCTAGGTTAGTGGTCACCGCAATATAGGGAACTGCCTCACTAGCAGCTAGTTCAGAACCTGGATTGAAGCCAAACCAGCCGATCCAGAGAATCAAGCAACCAAGAGTGGCAATACTCATGTTGTGACCTGGGATAGCACGAGGTTCACCGTTTTCGTACTTACCGCTACGGGGTCCGAGGAAGGCAGCTCCCATCAAAGCCGCCCAGCCACCAACGGAGTGAACCACGGTTGAGCCAGCAAAGTCTGAGAATCCCATGCCACCAAGCCAACCATCACTGCTCCAAACCCAGTGTCCAGTGATGGAGTAGGATACCCCAACAATCAGGATGCTGAAAATTAAGAAGTCTAGGAACTTAATCCGTTCAGCAACCGCACCGGACACGATAGTTGCAGCAGTTCCAGCAAAGGCAGCTTGGAATAGGAAAAATACGGCTATCGGTAGACCGGCTGGAAATGGATCTAACCCATAGGTAGCGGGGTCTTCACTGCTGAGGAAAAAGCCCGACAGCCCAATAAATGCGTTGCCTTTGCCGAACATAAAGGAAAAACCAATTGCCCAAAACGAAATAGTTGCTAAGGCAAAGACAATTAGGTTTTTCGCGAGAATATTAACCGCATTCTTCTGGCGGCAGAAGCCGGTTTCTAGCATTCCGAATCCGGCATTCATGAATATAACTAGGATCGCAGCTACTAATATCCAGATAGCATTAAGAGTGCCCTGAAGTTCTTCTGGGGTAGGTCCGGCGCTATCCTGGGCAACAGCAGCTGTATGCCAAACTAGAACAATTATCCCTGTCAGGGGAATACAGGCGAGCCAGTAAGGGGAAAACGATTTTGCGATCGCTTTAAATGGCTCTAAACGGGAGGCTTGGTGAGCCATAGGTCGCCTAGATCTTACTAGGGTACCCTTGTTTTTCATTGTTCGCTGAGATTTTGAAATTGACATAATAAGCGTTAACTTACCTCTGATTTAGATACACTTCCTCACACTGAGAAACTTCAGGAAACAAATTGTAAAATTAGCCACCGAAACCTAAGAGTCCATCGTTTTTAAAGGACTCATCATGACCTCACCCTGCTACCTTTACATACCTGATTGCTAGATGCTAGACCCCTGTCTGCGCGAGTAATCAGGGAGTTTCTTCAGCTAAAGCCTCGTCTTAAGACAAAACCCTACAAATAACTGGGACTATAGTCAAGGGATTTAAAGCAATTTTTCATTAAAAATTTCTTTAAATGAAATTTTTAACTAAAAATTACTGCAGAATGCCCCACATATACTGGTATAGTTACTTGCTGACGGTGCTTTCAAGGTACGGAAGCCACCTTGAAAGTACTTAGCCCCAACCGACATGCTGCACCTCTAACTAATGGTTTAGACTAATGGTTTTGAAATTAATCCAGTTCTAGGTTCAAGTAAGCATGTTTTCTTAGTAGACAATTGACTAAGCAATTTCGATAAAACTGGTACACAATACATGCTGATCAACCTCTCGTGTAAAAGTGATTACTCCCCTCGACCACGTACGCCACGATTTCTCAACTACCATGCACTCATGCTAAAATTTGCTGATAATCCGAACTGGGGAAATATAAAGGAAATGGTTCCCAGCTAAACGCTCATCAGTGGTCTAGTCAACCCTAAGAAAGTCCTACCTCTTTAGTAACCCATCTACATCCTTTCGGATTAGGTGAGGTAATTGACTAGTTAATAGCTTTGTCTTTGAGGTGCTTTGATCTAAGATCTTTTCCTGTTAGACTTCTGTATCAATATATACTGTTTGTTCCCAAAAAATCAGAGTATTTAAAACTAGGCAGATGCAACGTCTAGTTGGGGATCTAATTGGGTGTGGAGAATTTGACACTCCCACAGGTAGAAGCCGAACGTGCTACAACTATGAAAATGGGCATACTGTAGAGTAGGCATGTATTTGATATGCTCAACGGATTAGCTATGGAATTGTATAGATAACACCAGTGAATCGAATTGACCAGGAATTGGCAGCGTTAGAGGAAGCCATCACCCATTTGGCAAAGGAATTCCAATCAACCTACTTTAACTATTTGACCTTTTTAGGTGAATGCGTGGGGCAACAGCTGATTATGGCTTCCTATCGGATTTGTACTCAAGGGTATCCTGAGTCTTTTCTAAATTTGTCGGTTAACAGTCGGCAACAGTTACAGCAATCCCTACGAAAGCTGGCTCAAGAGACTCAACAAAAGTTGCCATCACTCCTAGAACAGTGGCAAGAGTCAAGGTCAGCTACTACTGATGACTTGGATCAGGACTTGGATCAGGACTCGGATCAGGACTTGGATCAGGACTCGGATCAGGACTCGGATCAGGACTCGGATCAGGACTCGGATCAGGACTTGGATCAGGACTCGGAAATGCCTTCATCTACAGAAGACTCTCGATTTTTGAATGCTCTAAGGGAGCCATCACCAGCAGCTGAGTTGACCAGTAAACCACGAAATAGCATAGAGAAACTGGAGCAATGGCTTAAGCACCTAGAAAGTGGGATCACCAAAACTATTCAAGATGTCTCTGTGGAAAGCAATCGGCTCTTGCATAAACACTCGATTATACCAGACAAATTTCCCCAAGAAATCCTAGAAGCAGCGGCAAAAGTCGAAGCATCTGCGATCGAAACGGCTGAATCCCCCAATATTATCAAAATAATGATGGAAACTAAAGGTGATGGAGAAACAGATGAATCCAGATTAACCCGTATTATTGCCATTAAGCTGCGCTTATCTGAAATAGAATTTGCAGACCCTAACTTGACCCCTGGACGTAATAAAATCAGAGATCTATTAGCTAAAATGAGTCAACTGAAGCGAGAGTATTACAAAAAACAGCGGCAAAAAGCAGTTGCTCAAGCCGAAGCAGCATGGCGTGCCAGCTGGTTTGACGATTAAACTGAGGTAATTACCAATGACCAATGACTAATGACTAATGACCAATGACCAATGACCGAATTACCAGATTGGGTGCGATTGCAAAAAGCCCTGTCGGTAGAAGCAAGAGTTGGCTTTACTGATTTGGAAGGGAATCAATACCGCTTTAGTGAATTCCTCTGCCTCAGTTTTGGTAAGACTCCTAATGTCCTAACATCAACTGAGAAACGGCGTTGGCAGGACATTGGCAATCAGTTTGCCCGTTATTCTCAGATGACGCTACAGCAAAGGCAACATCTGGTAGCTGATACTCGCCGCTTTCTCAACGACCTCAAGCAGAACACTCAACGCCGTTTAGTTGAAGATCAATCTCAAACAGAACATCCTATGGTCAGAGTGCCTAAAACCAAGCCCTTGGTGGAGAAACAACAGGCATCCTCAGAGCTTGGTAGCAAAAAAAACCTTGACCTACCACTGGCTAAGTTGGCAGCGGTGGGTAGTAAAAACAGTGAGTATTTAGGACGTCTGGGTCTGCACAAAGTGCGTGACTTGCTCTATTACTACCCCCGTGATCATATTAACTATGCCCGTCAGGTTAATATGGCTGACTTAGTACCTGGTGAAACAGTCACTATCATGGGTACGGTGAAGCGCTGTAACTGCTTCAGTAGCCCCCGTAATAAAAAATTAACTATTTTAGATATAGTCTTAAAAGACTCTACTGGTCAAATTAAGCTGAGTCGTTTTTTTGCTGGCTTTCGTTACAGTAATCGTAGCTGGCAGTATCAACAAAAGCGGCGGTATCCAGTGGGAGCAGTGGTAGCTGCCTCAGGTTTGGTAAAGAAAAATAAATATGGGATTACCCTAGAAGACCCGGAACTGGAAGTATTAGAGCATCCAGGGGGTAGCATTGACTCGATGAAAATAGGTCGAGTTGTACCGGTTTATTCCCTAACAGAAGGGGTACCAGCTGACTTGGTAAGGCGAGCAATAATTGCTGCACTTCCCTACACGTCTTTGATTAAGGAACCCTTGCCAGTAACCTTTCGTAAAGAATATGGGTTGATGGGGGTCTGTGATGCGATCGCAAACATTCATTTTCCCCAAGATGCAGACACCCTTGCTGAGGCCAGAAGGCGCTTAGTCTTTGATGAATTTTTCTACTTACAGCTAGGATTTCTCAAGCGTCGCCAAGCTCAGCGTAAAACCCAAAGCAGTGCGGTCATGGCTCCGATTGGTAAACTCTTTGACCAATTTAATCAACTGCTTCCGTTTGAATTAACTGGGGCTCAGACACGAGTCATCAATGAAATTCTCAAGGATATGGAATCAGAGACACCCATGAATCGGTTGGTCCAAGGAGATGTCGGTTCCGGTAAAACTATTGTGGCAGTTTATGCTATTCTAGCCGCCATCCAATCGGGGTACCAAGCCGCTTTGATGGCTCCTACTGAAGTATTAGCTGAACAGCACTATCGTAAGTTAGGAAATTGGTTCAATTTACTACACCTTCCCGTTGAATTACTAACAGGTTCCACTAAAGTTTCCAAGCGTCGAAAAATTCATTCCGAGCTAGAAACAGGAGAACTTCCTTTGTTGGTCGGAACCCATGCTTTGATTCAAGACCCAGTGAACTTCAACAATTTGGGTTTAGTAGTGATTGATGAACAGCATCGCTTTGGGGTAAAGCAACGGGCTCGTTTACAGGAAAAAGGTCAATCTCCCCATGTGCTGACTCTGACCGCCACACCAATTCCCAGAACCCTAGCGCTAACCCTCCACGGGGATTTGGATGTGAGTCAAATTGATGAATTGCCCCCTGGTCGTCAGAAGATTCAGACAACTGTGCTAAGGGCTAAAGAGAGGAAACATGCCTATGACTTGATTCGTCGAGAAGTGGCTCAAGGACGGCAAGCCTATATGGTATTGCCCTTAATTGAAGAATCGGAAAAATTAGATTTACGCTCAGCAATTGAGGAGCATAAACGACTTTCTGAAAGTATATTTCCAGAATTTAAAGTTGGGTTACTTCATGGTCGGATGAGTTCAGCCGATAAAGATAAAGCGCTCAGTGCCTTTCGGGATAACAAAAGCCAAATTATTGTTTCAACTACCGTGATTGAAGTGGGTGTGGATGTACCCAATGCTACTGTAATGATGATTGAAAATGCAGAACGGTTTGGGTTATCTCAGTTACACCAATTACGGGGTCGTGTCGGTCGAGGTTCTGACAAATCTTATTGTCTTTTAGTCAGTGGTTCTAATACTGAAACAGCCAGACAACGTTTGGGGGTATTAGAACAGTCCCAGGATGGCTTTTTTATCTCAGAAATGGATATGCGTTTTCGTGGTCCTGGGGAAGTTTTAGGTAAGCGCCAATCCGGGTTAGCAGATTTTGCTCTAGCTAGTTTGGTAGAAGACCAAGAGGTATTAACTTTGGCGCGAGATGCAGCCGAAAAGATTATTCTTCAGGATGAGATATTGGAAAATTATCCTTTAATGAAAGTTGAGTTAGAGTATCGGTATCAGTGGTTAATGGATGGGACGATTATGACTTAATTTACCATAGAATTGTTTCAGAATTAGGGAACAGGGAGTAGGGAGTAGGGAGTAGGGAGTAGGGAGTAGGGAATAGGGCAGAGGGAACAAAAATTATCAAAATTCCTACACTGATCCCTATTAATACTAGAAATTAATAATGGATAAACGGTAATGGTTAACCGGGAAACCAACTAATTATTTTTATTATTTTGAGTTAGTTTTTGACTTCAAAGATATGGTGCATATAGCGGTAGCGGTTTTAAATTTTGTTAAGTGCAGAATTATCATTTTATGTAACATAAAATAAGCAATATAAAATATATCAGTATTCAAACTAAGTTAGTGCTTATGGCTTATTACAGCGTTTTTAATAGCTATCAGGTGCGCTTTCCGCATTAAGAATTAAATTCGCTCTTTGTGCGCTTTCTAATGGCCATTGAAAACTGCTGTAATAAGTAAACTGTATTTTTTTGATTATTTTTATAATTCATTTATCGGTAAATGACTATAATTTTTTGAATTTTGAATTTTGAATTGGGCAAAGCAGTATAGAAATCCTCAATGAATTGTGATAATTTTTGATGCCATATTCCCAGGGCGTGCGCTTTCCGTAGGCGAATTAAATTCGCCACGGGTCGCACCGCTCCCTACTCCCTACTCCCTACTCCCGCTATACTAGTCCACTGAAGGGGTGACATGAACCCTGAAAAGTTTACTATATAAGGCTTTGATGCCAGTTCTCTTAGCAAAGATCAACTAGCCAATTGACCCTACGAAGGATTTAATGGCAAGCTCAAACCCTTATAACTACGTCCAAGGTCAGGCCAAAACACCATGTATCTTTCAGGTGCGACCCGTGGCGAATTTAATTCGCCAACGGAAAGAGCACCGATTAAGTAACATATCGGCTGAACGCACTACCCAGTAAGGATTTTAGCTTGCATGTCACCCCCTCAAACTAGTCCAATACCTCAACTGTCCCCAACTGACCATCAATCCTGACCCGCTGACCATCTCGTAATATATCAGTGGCATGATTAATATCCATTACGGCTGGGATACCATACTCTCGGGCTACAATGGCACCGTGGGACAGACGTCCCCCTACTTCAGAAATTAAGCCACCAGCACGAGCGAGTAATGGTGCCCAACCAGAATCGGTGTAAGGTACCACCACAATGGTTTCCTGGTCAATAGTGATATCACTTTGCAAGGTTTTCACTACTTTTACCAAACCCTCTACAAGTCCCGAACTGGCACCAATGCCTTGTAGCAGTCGTTGATCAGACCCAGCTAAAGATTTGGGCTCAGCGGGTAAGGGAGGATTATTGCCATAAACCAGGAAAGGTACGCTAGTCAGCTGAGCATCCTGTGCCAATTTAGTCCGCCGTTGTTGCACAATTTCTGGAAGCTGTTGTCTGAGTTCCTGGTTATCACTACCTACTAGAGAGCGAATTTCGGCTAACTCCAAGAAAAAAATGTCCCCTGGTTCAACTAGTAAACCTGACAGCAGCCAGCGTGCCTCTAGAGCCAAGAAGCTCCAGCGTAGGTGAGCCATCAGCTTAGAGTAGACTTGGGTCACCCGACCTTTGAGATCCAGCCGTGCTTGTACCACTTCAGCTTTCCAGCGTTGCCCTCTAGATTTTGGAGATTGGGGGAGTGGATAAGCTAGAAACTGAGCGAACAGCTTTCTAACAGCTCGGGGGTCTTCTTGCCAGCGGGGAATTGCTACATCGGTTGCCACTTCGCTCAGGTAACCATAGCGCTCAAGAAAGTGGTCAAACTGCTCTAAAATGCTGGAACCATCTGGGATTTCTGCTAGGGTGGCAAACAGAGAGGCTCCACTTTCATAGATAACCTGTTCGTGGCTTAATAAATGGCGAGCATCTGCTGCTATCCTAGCCAAGGCTCGCATACTATCGACCTCTGGAGTTTTGCTGTTATCTAGTTCTTTGTCATCAATCTTGAGTACTGCCTGCCGCAAGGACATACTAAGGGGAGCAAGAATACTATAGTAGGTGGCTCGTTTCAACACCGCTAGAATGCTGTCGATGCGTTCTAGGAGTTGTACTGGAGATAATTCCGACTGGGCTCTTGCTGAAAGCTGATTCAATAGGGGCAGAAAGTGGGTTTGGTAATCCGCTTCAAAGTCTTTATCTAAACCCCATTCCCGACCGAGCAATCGTAGTAAACCAGGTACGTTTTTTATAGTGGTATTTATCGGTGGTTTGGAAAACTTAGCTCCCCTAGTCAGAAATTCCAGACTTTCTGGGGGTAGACCCATACGCCGAAAAATTTCCCCCAACAGCGTAACATTGAAGTAAGCATGGGAATAGTGCAGGGTGGCAGTTTCGGTGAAATCCATTCCTTTAGCTCGTCTGCCTAGCACTATGGTAAAAATCTCTCCCCAAACACCGCAGGTTAGGGGACGATTAATCGACCAAGTTAGGGGTCGGATTACTCCTGGAATTACTTCCGCAGCAATTTTACGAGTCCAGGTTGGTTGTAGAGTAGTGATCGGTCGTGCTTGCAGTAACCAAAGTTTTTGACCGTCATAACTCCACTCAATATCTTGGGGAAGACCTTGGTAATAGTCTTCTAACCGACGTGCCAAGAGCGCCACTTGTTTGATTAAGGCTGGGGGAACATCACCACTACCTTCAATGCGTGAGGAGGCCAAACCTTCTGCTGAATCCTCTTGCTGCCCTGACTTCTGGAAATAAACTTGGTACTGCTCTGGTGTTACTTTACCCGATACAACTTGTGTAGCATATCCAGGTAAGGCTTCGACCACGACAGCTTCTCCCTGTTGGGAAATAGGGTCACGACTGAAAGCAACCCCAGAAAAAACCCCCTTGACTTGTTTTTGAATGAGCACAGCCATCGCTGTATCTGGCAGTTGCTGATCCCGACGGTATTGTGCAGCTACTGGATTACGATAAGACTCTAAGACTCGATTAATGGCATCCAGTAGTGCGGCTGAGCTGGTCACCTGCAAGATGCTTTGATACTGCCCTGCGGCTGAAGCCTGGGCTGAATCTTCTCCTATGGCGGAAGAACGTACTACCAAGGGTTCAGATTCAGAAACGGGTAGGTATTTGATCAAAGGTTCTGGATCATCCCCTGGAGGGAGTACCCAGCCCACAGGTACTGAGTAACCAGAACGCTTCAGCTGGGATAGGGTGGCAGCTTTTTGCCCAACTTTTTTAGGGTCTAGTTTGGTGTCCAGAGAAATTACGGCACTATCGCCTTGGAAAAAATGAAACACTTTCTTTGATTCTGCTTGAGCTTCCCCACTGGGAAGGTCTAAGTCATCGGGAATTTTTTGATAAATCCAAGCTAATAATAGACTCAAGCTGGTGGCAATTACAATTCTGGAGTAATCCTGGGGATGCAATAAAGCCAGAATCACGGGAAACAATACTAAAATCACCCGTTTGCCATGTTTGGGATTGCGGAAAATGGTAAAGCTAATCCCTCCAATCAAAAATACTAGCAATGCGAGAATGGGGTCATGCCATAATACTCCCCAAGTGACATTGGTCGTCCCTGCACCTTTGCCTATCCAGTAACGACCTAACACCAACATGATTAGAGCGATCAATTCCCAGGCTGATTCACTGGGAAAGAAGTGACGAGCTAGTAAGACTGCTGCAATTCCTTTTGCTGCCTCTGAAAGTACTGCCAAGACACCAACCAGATTTCCTCCGTGGTAAAAGGCGGCTGAAACTGATATATTACCAGTACCTACCTGGGCTAGGTTATGCCTTGTCAGTACATAGGTAATCCAGGCAATCAGAGGTAGTCCACCTAAGATAGGACAGACGGTAAAAATGAGCAAGAACCCTAAAACCTGGTTTAGTGTCATGGGACTAATGGAAATCAATTACTGAGAGCTTGATAATAAGTACTTTATTAAGAAGTATCTAAGAAGTATCTAAGAACTATTTGAACTTACTGGCATCCAAAACTATCTAGTAATCACAACTAGTAATCGCAACTCGCAATCATAAGTTTAGTTTGTAAAATTATCTAACTCAAAAGCAAGCCAAATTGTCTAAAAAATTTGCTTGCTTTACCTAGAATACGAGTAAATTATTTATATCATATGGTAGATTATTTGTTATAATTATAGTTTTGGTTCCATGTTTTAACCTGATTTAGTCCCTAACTTTTCTTCATCGCCGCAGCTTTTTCACAGGGGTTCTCAAGTGCATTTTCCATAGTGAATTTGATTCCTATGCCAGCAGCCGGTCAAACCCCATCTTGCCCTCGGTAGTCACACTTTTGAATTAGTGTACGATGTTTGGTAAAGTACAGGTGTTTTCTTTTGTTTTATTTAACCATTGATAATATAAATTTTACTGGATTTTAATCCAGGCTTTAGCTATGGCAGGGAAACTACTGATGTAAGCTATCAGCTATCAGCTATCAGCTATCAGCTATCAGCTATCAGCTAGTGCGCGTAGCGCAATCGATGCTTTTGAATAAAATAAGCTGACGACTAACCGCTGACCACTGACCGCTGACCGCTGAATGCTTACAGTACTGATAACGTAACTTTCAGTTACGGCATTCTAATTCAAGTTTTAGCGATGGCTAACAATCTAGGGAAAATTCTACTGGTAGCACTGAGTAGCCTTGGTGCGAGTTTAATTTTAGGAACTCAGTTGCTCAAACCAGTTACGGCAGAGTCTCCTGATGGTCCTTTCAACGTTGTACAGTCTGGAGATGTTACCTCCACTAGCGCTGTGATTAGGTGCATCTCACTGTCTTGATGCCACTGCATCCCTTTGACAATTAAGCAAAAATTCCCACACTTCCAACACTCCCCTCTCTCCCAAACCTCCCAACCCTCCCCTTATTTTTTACAAATATGAGATGCATCCTTGTGATTGGACCAATCCATGCCAGAGTCTTTGGGCCTGGGGAACTTGATCCCAGTTTCGGCTCTGAGTAAGAATTCGTTCGCGCTCCTGGAATTGTAGGTATTCCTGTTGCTTCTGCTCCACCAAACTTGCACTCCTTTGGATCAGCATAAGTGGATGAGGCTGGTAAGTTGACAGTTTCTATTCACGACATTACTGGAGAAGTCTTGTACCAACAGGAATTGACTCCTAAAAAATAATAACAATTCTTTAACGTAAAACTATCGATTCATATGGCTAGATTGGTATCTGGCCATATGAATTTTTATGGGTAGTGGTAATGAACCGGAATGGCGATAATCTTAGGATAAACCTGCCCCTAAAAATGATTATTTCGAGTCTGATTTAGCTAACTGTTTGGCGACAGTTTTAGGGTCTTTATCTATTGCCTTTGTATTTGGGTTGAGGTCAATGTCAGGATTAAGCTTTTGGGCTTCTTTGAATTTTTTAACAGCATTTTTGACATTTGGCTCTTTTTGTGAATAAATAGCCATACCTTGTCTGACCAGAAAGTCTGCTTTGGTTTTATCTTCCCAATCGGCATACTTGAGACAGACTTCTCCTGCTTTATTATTTTTAGGCACAACGAGGTCAGGATGGAATTTTAGTTGATTACATCCCTCTTTTAAGAATTTTTGCCCATCTAAACCCAGCCACACACGTAAGATATTGTCGGAACTACTACTGAGAATCTTCTGACCATCTTGGCTAAAGGCGATCGCTGTGAAAATACCTTTATCATTTTCTAGTCTATTTAGAAGTTGACCAGATTCTGTGTCCCACAACCGCACTGTGGTGTCCGAACTACCACTGAGAATCTGTTTGCCATCTTGGCTAAAGGCGATTCCCAAAACACCGCCGTTATGATCTTCTAGTGTATGTAGAAGTTGACCAGATTCTGTATCCCACAAACGCAAGGTGTGATCCTCACTCCCACTAAGAATCTGTTTGCCATCTGGGCTAAAGGCGACCACATTCACAGAATTTGTATGACCTGCTAGTGTGCGGAGAAGTTGACCGGATTTTGTGTCCCACAACTGGATTATAGTATCCTCACTACTACTGGCTATCTGGCTCCCACTGAGAATCTGTTTGCCATCTGGGCTAAAGGCGATGGCACTGACAGGACCTTTATGACCTTCTAGTGTATGTAGAAGTTGACCAGATTCTGTGTCCCACAACCGCACTGTAGTATCCTCACTCCCACTAAGAATCTGTTTGCCATCTGGACTAAAGGCGATCACATCCACAGTACTTTTATGACCTTTTAGGGTATGGAGAAGTTGACCGGATTCAGTGTCCCACAACCGCAGTGTCGTGTCCCCACTCCCACTAAGAATCTTCTTTCCATCTGGGCTAAAGGCGACCAAATCCACAGAATTTGTATGACCTTCTAGTGTATGTAGAAGTTGACCGGATTCAGTGTCCCACAACCGCAGTGTCCTGTCCCCACTCCCACTGAGAATCTTCTTTCCATTTGGGCTAAAGGTGACCACATTGACAGTAGTTTCATGACCTTCTAGTGTATGTAGAAGTTGACCGGATTTGGTGTCCCACAAACGCAGTCTTCTGTTATAAGACCCATCTGCATTTATAATCTTCTTTCGATCTGGGCTAAAGGCGATCGCACCATAATATATATCACCGCTTAGTTTATAGGGAATTTGAAAGGATTCGGTGTCCCACAACCGTATTGTGTTGTCCTGACTCCCAGTGATAATCTGTTTGCCATCTGGGCTAAAGGCGACAGCAGTGACAGCATATCTATGACCTTCTAGCGTATAGAGGAGTTTTTTACCGAATCTGGCGTCCCATAACCGCACTGTTTTGTCGAAAGCCCCACTGAGAATCTGTTTGCCATCTGGGCTAAAGGCAATCACATACACAGCATGTTTATGACCTTTATAGGTATGGAGGAGTTTACCGGATTTTGTGTCCCACAACCGCACTGTTTGATCGTGACTCCCACTGAGAATCTTCTTTCCATTTGGGCTAAAGGCGATCGCTGTGATATCTCTTTCATGACCTTTTGGTTGATGGAGAAGTTGACCCGATTCGATTTCCCACAACTGCCAGGTTTTGTCCCAACTTCCCACACTGAGAATTTTTTGGCCATCTGGGCTAAAGACGATCGCCCTGATATCACTTTTATGACCTTTATAGGTATAGAGAAGTTGACCAGATTCGGTATCCCATAATCGCACTGTACGATCCCTCCCCCCACTGAGAATCTTTTTACCATCTGGACTAAAAGCAATCACATCCACATAACTTTCATGACCTTTTAAGGTATGGAGAAGTTGACCGGATTCGGTGTCCCACAACCGCAAGGTTTTGTCAGTGCTCCCACTGAGAATTTTTTGACCATCTGGGCTGAACGCGACCGCCTCAACATTACTTTTATGACCTTCTAGTGTATGGAGAAGTTGACCGGATTCAGTGTCCCATAATCGCACTGTTTTATCGTGACTCCCACTGATAATATTCTTACCATCTGGGCTAAAGGCGATATCATTAACATGACTTTTATGACCTTCCAATGTATGTAGAATTTGACCGGATTCGGTGTCCCACAACCGCACTGTGTCGTCCAAACTACGACTGAGAATTTTTTTGCCATCTGGGCTCAAGACGATACCCCAAACAGAATCTGTATGACCTTTTAGAAGATTCCTTTCTAGAACTTTATCTAAAGCTGCCAATAAGCTAGAATTAACTTCATTGATCACCGTTGGTGTTAAGTCTTTTTGATGGGATAGACTCTTACCTGTTGCTTCAATAGCTTGGATCAATTCTTTTGTAGTAGGTTTTAAGGATAGAGAATACTTGATATTGTTAGCTTGTGCTAGTAAGTTTAAGTTAATTGCCTCTTTACGAGATTGTAAGGCAAAATAAGTCGATACAACTGACCCTATCACCATCACACCAATAAAAGACGCAAATAACCCAACCCTTACCCATTTATTTCTATTACGTTGCTGAATACTGTGGTTCATAAATTCCTTGCCCAACACAGATAGCAGAACTAATTCAAAACAATTTTCCAAAGAATTATCTGCTTCCCTTAATTTTACTAGCTTAAATCGATAATCCTGAAATTATCATCATCCGGTAATTTTTCCATCTCCTGAGCAATAAGTGTTTGAAAGTCCTCTCCACAATGGAGATTCAAATGAATTGCTGGCTGCTGCAATTTATTTGAATCTCCGCTTGTTGTATAGCAATGAGGTGAGGTGACTGAAGCTGATAGATTAAAGCGGTAACTGTTTGGCATTCTGATCTTAATTCGGTAATTAATGTCTTCAGAGTATTGCTAGTAATAGGAAGGGAGCGATCGCTCTTCAGAGCGCGCCAAAGGCGATCGCGAAACATACAAAAAACATAAATAAGCATTCAGCTTATGTGCTAGGGGCAGGCTAATTGAAGAGCAAATTGTTTAGAATAAAACAGGTAAGCATTCGTTTAATCTCTGTTACGTCACCTGATAGCTAAAAGCTTACCTGCTTTGTGCCTTACACTACAACTACTTCTTGACTATAAGTTATGAGTTCGTCGAAAACGTATAAATTAATACAACTAGCGACTGTAGGCTACAACTGCCCCTGTTACCCATAGAAACAATGACAACACATGGACAGGTAAGAATAGCCATAGATTGAGCTTGTTCCATTTTCCTTCATGAATATCTTCTAACCAATCCGTGCGACGAACGGCCACTTGTAAGACCTCACCGGTAGTTGAATCAATTTGAAACTCCTGACGATTCTTAGCTCTAATAGTAGTAATACCCTTGTTAGGATAAACATAAACGCGCCAGACATCTTTCCAATTCTCGACTCCATACTCAGGCATTTGCCGAGCAGTATCCAACACTTGTGCAAATTCTACTTCTGGAACGGTTCCTTGACCTTGTTGTACCGTAGGCATAACCCAGGGGACTTCGTAACGCACTTGTAAAAGTAGTCCACTCCCAATCACAAATGCCCAGGGAATAATGACAACCCAACCGAGCCAGTAGTGATATTTCAAGATCCAAGATTTGAGGCGCAATCGCCAAGGACGTTTAGCTTTAACGGTTTCAGTTGTACTGGAGGATTCAGTCGGTGAAAAGATAGTGTTGTTTGTAGACAAGCCTGTAGCACTTGCTGTAGATGAGGTAGTAGATGAAATATTGACAGATGAGTTTACAGATGAAACATTGGCAGAATTCTTAGGTTTAGCAGGTTTCTTAGATCGGATATTAAATACCCCCTTTAATCCGCCAATTCTAAACCGCATAATCGTAAGTTTTAACGTAAGGTAAACACCTGTTAAAAAAATGCCAAGGAAGCCTAATCGCACAGGTAAGCCGAACCATATTCGAGCATGCAAAGCTGAGAAATCATGCATTTTAACGACAAAGTCATTCCGTCGCTGGGCCGTTTGTAAAATGTCACCCGTGCTGGCATCGACTTGGGTTTCAAGCTCGTTATAATTGCGAACTTTGATTATACCTTTTTTAGGGCGCATATCGAGCAATTTGATATCTTGCCGTAAGCATTCAGGTGATGGGGTTGACAAAAAGGGAAGGATGAGTAGTAGTGTAGAACCATGGAAATCAAACCGCCAGCTATCCCAAATAGCTTTGAAGCTCTGGAACTGCTGCCCCAATCAGTTCTG
>NZ_JAAHHM010000330.1:0-1796 GCF_010692445.1 Moorena sp. SIO3E8
TGGGGTGAGGCTAGGAACTGAGACAGCAGGGGCAGATTGGGCAGACAAACGCATGGTCACTCATGAAACTCTCAGCTAACTTGTAAGCCTAGCATTTATTAGCTTTCATGAGAATGAAATAGCCCTGTATTAGCAGTACATCAAAGCTGCCATCAACAGTTACATTGGAGCACTCCGAAAGGAGAGAATACCTAGGAGCCGTGTGAGGCGAAAGTTTCACGCACGGTTCTGAAGGAGAGGTGCTCCCCGTAATAGGGGACATCGACTCTAACAGCATCGGAATATAGGCGTGAATTCCTTTTACTCCAGTAGACTAAGTCTCCGTCATAAGGTGACTTGGTCCCCTTTACATTCACGTGTTGGTTCTGTTTGTAGCCGACTTTTGGGAATGCCTTTTTACATAGTTCATTAGCCTTGTGCCGGTTCACTTTCTTTTCTTTGCGGAATTTACGGTTTGCGGTATGGTTTATGAACCACAGGCTATCCCTTGAGCTACTCATATCACAACTGCTGTGGTAGTTACGCCACCCGCGAATGATGGGTGCTAATTTCTTGGCTTTTACTTCTGCACCATAATTCGAGTTGTTGACCACGGCTTTAATCTTCTTACGGATATTTCGGTGGTTTTCCTCTGAGGGAATGCACGAGAATTTTCCGTCTTTTCTGACGCGGAATTTCCACCCCAGGAGACGAAACCTTAGAAGAAAGAAGCCTTAATTAATAATTTTTAACCCTTTTTTGCATAGTCTGTCGCCTGTAAAGGCTTCTTTCTTCTTACGGTAACTTCATAGGAAGTCAAATCCGTCTATCGATTTGGTTAGCTTGGTCTTTCGAGCGCTGATTTCCATCCCTCTTTCTGTCAAGAAGTCTTTGACTTTTTGTAGGATTTTATCAGCGTCATCTTTTGGCTTGAGGATGAATACCATATCATCTGCATATCGCAAACTTGTGTGTATATCCTCAATTCCGTTTAGTGCCACATTTGCTAGTAGGGGACTGACCACACCACCTTGGGGTGTTCCTTGCTCTGGGAATTCCGGATTGATGCCTGCTTTTAAACACCTGAAAATCCCCTGTTTTAGGCACGCAGGAGCTAGCAATCTATCCATGATTGAGCTGTGTGCGATGCGGTCAAAACATTTCTTTATGTCTAGTTCAATTATTCGCTTGTTAATGCCCTTTTTATCAGATTTTAGGTGTAGTTGGAGGCGTTTTTGCACATCTTGTGCGCACCTTCCTGTTCTGAACCCGTAACTGTCGGCACTGAACGTAGCCTCGTGAGCTGGTTCTAGGGCGAATTTGGCTAGACATTGCCATGCTCGGTCGGCTATGGTTGGTACTTTTAACATCCGAATTTTCCCGTTCTTTTTAGGGATTGGGATTTCTCGGAGACCGCTATGCTTCCAGTCTCGGCCATAGAGGTTCAGTGTTTCGGCCAACTCCATGCGTTCCCTGTACTTGAGGCTTGACTTTCCATCAAGTCCAGCTGTTTTCTTACCCTTGTTTAGCTGTGTTACTTGTCGGACAGCCAGAAGTTGTGCTGAGCGGGACTTCATAATCAGTTTTTGTAGAGACCTGGCCTTCTTTAGGTCACCAGCTCGAACCGCTTTATATACTCGTTTTTGTAGGCGGAATAAGTTTTGGCGGTGTTTCTTCCACTTTTGACTTTTCCAAAGTTCGCTATGGTTTCCCATGCGTCTAACTATGCTCTCCTAGAACTTGTATATTCTGAATACCCGCAGGCAGTTTCCGCCTGCATCCTACCCGACAGTGGGGATTAAGCTTGACATAGCTTA
>NZ_JAAHHM010000331.1:0-1766 GCF_010692445.1 Moorena sp. SIO3E8
GGTCAGGCATAGCACAAGTTGTGAAGAGTACAATAGGGTAAGCTGAGCATCGAGTAGGTAAGCAGTTCATCCTTCTATTTTACCATTATCAGCAGCTGCTCAAGTATTTCTGCCGCGCTGCACTAGTCTCTCTTGAGCGTCAGTCTTATCGAGAATTTGAAGTCCTGATTGTTGACGACGGCTCTACTGATGATACCGCTGAACTCGTTAAACCGTTTTGTCGGCGGGATTCACGCTTTCAGTTATTGCAGAAGTCCAATGGAGGACTCTCATCGGCTCGTAACTATGGCATCCGTCATGCTCGTGCTAGCTACATCGCTCTACTTGATGCAGATGATGTCTACAAGCCGGACAAACTAGCTAAGCATGTGGCTGTACTGGATCGGGAACCAGAAGTAGGGGTTGTCTACAGTGCTTCACAAGCAATCCGTGATGATGGAAGTCCCACGATCATGCGTCTGAGTGGTAAGCCAGTTATGTCTGACCCACTCAAGCGCCCTACTGTACAAGAATTTCATTGGTCATGGTTCTAATGGTGTATTCCGAAGCTGTCTAGTGGATGAAGTCGGGGAATTTGACGAAGGGTTACGCAGTTCAGAAGATATAGATTTCTGGTTAAGAATTGCCGCTACGGGACGCTGGCGTTTTCATCGGGAGCCACAAATCCTGTGTTGCTACCGAGTTCGTCCTTTTGGACTTTCTTTTAACATAGCACAAATGCAGCATTCTCATGAACAGGTAATTAAATCAGCTTATGAACGGTCTCCAGAATTGGTAGAGAAAGTATTGCCGACGGCTTACGCTTATATGTATCGCTACCTAGCTCGATTATCTTTAACTGCTGGTGATGCAGCTAAAGCTGTTCACTTTATCAACCAAGCGTTAGCTGCCAATAGTTCAATCTTCTATCGCGATCCGCGATCGCTTCTGACGCTCGTAGCTGTACCTCTGGCACCACTAGCCAAGCTGGTGATTAAGGGATCACTTGGCTCCGCAGAATACACAGCAAACAACTAAAAATTTTGTATTAGTCATGAGTCATTGGTCATTGGCCTTTGACCTGCAAGCCTTGTACATGCAAGTCTTTTGTCCCTTCCAAACCTTGCTAACCTAATGAAACTCAGCTCGTTACTCACAAGTGGGTTCTGGACAACATACGGAGCCCTCGGGACACGTCTGCTGGTATTGCTAAGTAACCTGATACTAGCTAGGTTGCTGTTGCCATCTGAATTTGGGGTGATCAGCGTTGCCTATATTTTTTGGTCTTTCCTAAATTTGTTCACCCAAGGCACCATCAACTCTTTGATTGTCTACAAGGGCATTGAAGACCAGCGTTATTTAAATACAACATACACAATTGCTATTGCCAGGGGATTGATGTTGGCAGTGGCAATGGTGGCGATATCCCCCCTAGCGGCTAACTTTTTCGGTGTACCAGAGCTGGTCTGGATTCTGGTCGTGTTCGCCTTTAATCTGCTGGTGGCTTCTATCCAGTCTGTTTATCAGGGAGTACTCACTAGACAGATGAGGTATCGGTAAATAGCCAATGCTACCATAATCGCCTCGTTCGTGCGAGTAGTCTCTACCACTGGTTGCGCCTTTATCGGTTTGAGCTATTGGTCATTTGTGGTGGGAGATGCTGCTTTTTGGTTTATAGAGTATTGGATTAGTCGTCGTCATGTAGAACACAAATTCCGCTTACAGATTGATCCACAGGCTAGCTCAGAAGTCTTGTCGTTCTGTTTTGGTGCCACTGTTTCCAGTTT
>NZ_JAAHHM010000332.1:0-1749 GCF_010692445.1 Moorena sp. SIO3E8
TGGGTGCGGCTCTTATAGAAATACGGTATTATTTAAAATAACAAAACTAACAACCTTGTCAGAGTAAGGCTTTGAGTCAAAAAAACCGTTAAGTGACGTTTGTTGTACATAAGTGGAAAACCGGGGTGAAATTCAGAGATATGCAAGGATCGTACTCAAATGAAGACATCTTCTTTTCACCAGCACGAGAGCTATTTGAAGAAATCGTAGAGTGGTTGGGTTCAGATCGGGTTTGCGGTTTAGAGCATGGGGAGTTAGAGAACAAATTACTGGAGAACGGGTACGAACTATTAAGACGGCAACTGCCACGGTTATTTTGATAGACGTAGTGATGACGAGATTGAAGGTGAGTGTTTGGGTAGTGACCAAGCCAGAAGAACTCATAAGAAGAAGTTGACTCGTAAACTGACCACCTTATTTGGAACCGTAAGAGTCAATCGAATTGGTTATGGAGGAAGGAAGCTCAATTCCCTGAGTCCATTGGATGCGGAATTAAACCTACCGCCATCCCAATATTCCCACGGACTGACAGAGCGAGTCGCAGTAGAAGTAGCCCGTTCGGGGTTTGGTGAAACAGTAGAGATAATTTCCCAAACAACCGCAGCCAAAGTTGGTAAGCGTCAAGTGGAAGAATTAGCCTTCAATAGTGCCTGTGACTTTGACCAATTTTACCACCAGCAACAATCACATATAGAGCAATCTCCACAAACAGGGGAAATAGTAGTGATTACTGTTGACGGTAAAGGTGTAGTGATGCGTACAGAAGATTTACGTGCTCATACCAGAAAAAGGGCGCTGGCTTCGAGCAAGAAGTTAAATAAACGATTAACGAAGGGTGAAAAACGAAACTCGAAGCGAATGGCTACAGTAGCTTCGGTTTATACGATTGACCCATTCGTGCGCACACCTGAACAAATTGTCAATCCGGAAGGGGAGGAGGTAGATAAAAAAGAACTCAAAAGACCCTTGCCTCAATCCAAGCGTGTTTGGGCAAGCTTAATTAAACAGCCAGAAGTAGTTATTAGCGAAGCATTTGACGAGGTATTGCACCGCCGAAGCACTCAACAAAAACACTTTTGTGCTTTGGTCGACGGTAATAAAACTCAATTATCGCTGTTGAATAAGTTTGCTCGCAAACACCAGATTAACTTAACAATTGTTCTCGATATTATCCATGTAATTGAATATTTATGGAAGGCGGCATTTGCCTTTTATTCCGATACCAGCAAACAAGCGGAGGATTGGGTAAGTAAAAGGATACTACTCATTCTTCAAGGACACTCAAGTACAGTTGCTGCTGGGATGCGTCGCAGTGCCACATTACGCAAACTCTCCCCATCACAACGTAAACCGGTGGATAATTGTGCCAGATATTTACTCAACAACGCGGCTTACCTCAAATACGATGATTACCTCAGAGCCGGTCTTCCCATTGCCACTGGGGTAATTGAAGGTGCTTGTCGTCATCTGATCAAAGACCGGATGGATATTACTGGAGCTAGATGGAGCCTTCAAGGAGCTGAAGCTGTTTTACGTCTTCGCTCACTTTACCTTAGCGGTGATTGGCATCAATATTGGCAGTTTCACTTAAAACAAGAGTATCAACGCAATCACCATGTTTTGTATCTTGATGGTGTTCCTTTGATGAAACGACTCCTTTATGCTCGTTGCTCTACTACTGCTCCCACTACTCTTCCGATAACTGTCTAAGACTTTATCCTTAGTCTTCCTAAAAGAGCCGCACCCAAA
>NZ_JAAHHM010000333.1:0-1738 GCF_010692445.1 Moorena sp. SIO3E8
AATTAAACTAAGCCAGTAAGTCACCTTACTGACTCGTCTCCAAAACCGGACGTGAAAGTTTCCCCTCATCCGGCTCCTCGCGACGGAATCTCTTGTCAGTGGTACCTCTACATTAGAATGGGTTGTCATCTAAATTGACCTTCATTCTATGTTTTTCGTCGTGGCAATGTAGGTGGAGTAGCTCAAGATTTCTGAGTTGGTCGTTTCCACCTTGTGCGCGTGGTATTATATGATGCGTTTCCATTAAATCTCCTTCCTTGAAGGTAAGACCGCAATGTGAGCATTTCCCTTTCTGTCTTTTCAGAAGTTTTCCCTTCTGGCTAGTCATTTCAGGGTGTTTTGCCATTCGGTTGTTCCAGTACGTTAGGTCACCATCGAAGGGACTTCGGGTTTCTTTGACTTTTACGTGTCGGACGATTTTTGTCTTTGCGTATTTAGGTAGGTAATTATCCTCCTTTGTCATGAATACCCAATTATCTTTCTTTGGTGCGTCCCATGGATTCTTTGGTTTTTCAACCTTAGTCCCCCAGTACTTTTTATTTACCCAGGTTCTTGATTTGTTTGGATGTCTTCTGTATCCCCATCTTTGGAGTTTGTTCCAGAGCTTGTTATCTAACCCTTTGAAGGTTTCTTTACTGACCACAGAGCGGTTGTAATTACACCATCCTTTTATAATGGGTCTGAGTCGCCTGATGAGGGCTTCTTGGGGAGCGGCTCTGTATTTGTCTATGACTTTTGATAGCTGCTCCCAATGCTCCTTTACTCTCTTCTTGGATGGTTTGATGAGGGTCTTAAAACCTTGTTTTGAGTGGTTCTTACCTACCGGGTACTGCCTGATATTGAAACCAAGGAAGTCATATCCTTCTGTGGTGTGAACCAGTTTCGTTTTACTTGGTTTTAGTTCTAGGCCAATGTCATTTAACCATATTTCTATAATTCTCTGGCATTCTTCTACCACTTCTTTGGATTTATGCATAATGATGAAATCATCTGCATATCTGACGAAGTTTAACGCTTGTTTGTTTCTCGCTTTTCTACCGGGTAACATTTCGGCGTATTTATTAATTCGTTCTTCCATTCCGTGAAGGGCTATATTCGCCAAAAGTGGAGATATTATTCCACCTTGTGGGGTACCCTCTATAGTAGGAGAGAATGTTCCCTCATCCATTACTCCGGCTTTCAACCATCCTTTGATTAATCGCCTCATGGAAGGATAAGTATTTAATTTTGTGAGAAGTTTTTCATGGTTGATTTTGTCGAAGCATTTGGAGATATCGGCATCTAATACCCATTTGGGTTTTCGTGCGATTCCGGTGAATATTGCTTCGATGGCATCATGACATGACCTTCCTGGCCTGAATCCGTATGAGTTTGGTTCAAAGCGTGCTTCCCATTCAGGCTCTAATACCTGTTTGGTTAAGCCTTGTAGTGCTCGGTCGTATATAGTTGGTATTCCCAACGGACGTTTTTCATTTCGACCGGGCTTGTCAATCCAAACTCGGCGGGTTGGTTGAGGTTTTTTGTAAATTTTAAGGCTGGCTACTAAGATTAGGCGCTGCTTATTTTTCAAAGCTTTTCTCCCATCTATTCCGGCAGTCTTTTTGCCTTTGTTTTGTTGGGTTACCTTCCTTACCGCTAGCATTTTTCCTGACCAGGACTTCATCAGAGTCTTTTGCAGCTTTCTTACCACTCGAACATCACCACGTTGAGAGGCTTGGTATATCCGTTTTTGCAACTT
>NZ_JAAHHM010000334.1:0-1736 GCF_010692445.1 Moorena sp. SIO3E8
GGGTGCGGCTCTTATAGAAAGACGATAGAATGGGGAAGAGTTTTTTAACCCAAGCTGTCCTGTAGCAGTGTTTTGAGAGAAAAAACCGAAGGACTCGACAGGCGCAACCGCAGCAGTATGAGCCAGGATTAAGTCAGACATATGCAACCATCTACTAATAATGAAGACAGATTTTTTTCAGGAGCGCGAGAGCTATTTGAACAAATAGTTGATTGGCTCGGTTCAGAAACAGTGTGCGGTTTAGAGCATGGGGAATTAGAGACGTTACTACTCGAAAATGGATACGAACTATTGAGACGACTGTTACAAGGTTACTTGGATAGACGAAGTAACGACGAAATCGAGGGTGATTGTTTAGGTAGGGACGGAGTAAACAGAACCCATAAGATCAGAGGAAACAGGAAACTAACAACCATCTTTGGCACGGTCATTGCCCATCGTATTGGTTACGGAGGAAGGAAGATCACTTCCCTCAATCCATTGGATGCAGAATTAAACTTACCACCAGAACAATACTCTCATGGACTCAGGGAGCGAGTAGCTCAAGAAGTAGCCCGTTCCGGGTTTGGAGAAACAGTGGAAATCATCTCCAAAACCACCGCCGCCAAAGTTGGTAAGCGTCAAGTTGAACAATTGGCTTATAAGAGCGCTTGTGACTTTGACTCTTTCTACGCTCAGCAACAAGCACAATCGGTTGAAGGAAAACACACAGGAGAAATAGTAGTAATTACTGTTGATGGAAAGGGTGTTGTGATGCGTACACAAGACCTACGTGCCGACACCCAAAAACGAGCACTTGCTTCTTCGAAAAAATTAAATAAACGATTAACTAAAGGGGAAAAGCGCAATGCCAAACGTATGGCAACAGTAGCTTCAGTTTATACTATTGACCCCTTGGTTCGCACACCTGAGCAAATTGTCAATCCCTCTGAATCAGACCAAAACATCAAACGACCTCGACCAATGGGCAAGCGTGTTTGGGCAAGTTTAGAAAAAGAACCATACCAGGTGATCACAGAAGCATTTGATGAGGCATTGCACCGCGACCCCAATCAACAAAAACACTTTTGTGCTCTAGTCGATGGCAATAAAACACAATTATTGCTGTTAAAGAAATATGCTCGTCAACACCAGCTCAATTTAACCATTGTGCTCGATATTATCCATGTAATTGAGTATTTATGGAAGGCAGCATTTGCCTTTTATGGGGATACCAGCCCCCAAGGGGAGGCTTGGGTGAGTCAAAGAATATTACTGATTCTTCAAGGACGCTCATCTCAGGTGGCAGCTGGGATGCGTCGCAGCGCCACATTACGTCAACTCAACCCATCACAACGTAAACCAGTGGATACCTGTGCCCAATATCTGCTCAATAACAGTGCTTACCTCCAATACAATGATTACTTGAAAGCTGGTCTTCCCATTGCTACCGGGGTGATTGAAGGTGCTTGTCGTCATCTGATTAAAGACCGCATGGATCTTACTGGAGCTAGATGGAGTCTTATGGGTGCTGAGGCGGTTTTACGTCTTCGCTCCCTTTATATTAGTGGTGATTGGAATGAATATTGGCGCTTTCACTTAAAGCAGGAACATAAACGTCATCACCTGGCTTTGTATCTTGATGGTATTCCTTTAATGAAACGACTCTTTCAAGCTTGTTGCTCTACTAATGCTCCTCCTACTCTTGCTATACCTGTCTAAACCTTATTCTTTGTCTTTTTAAAAGAGCCGCACCC
>NZ_JAAHHM010000335.1:0-1720 GCF_010692445.1 Moorena sp. SIO3E8
CACAAGATTCAGCGCACCCTGAAGCAAGTGTCAGAAAATGTTAACATTATTATCTCCGAAGGGGAGCGTCTTAAAGCTTTGATCAATGATGTCCTGGATCTGGCTAAGCTAGAAGCTGGTCGAGTAGGGGCAG
This sequence comes from Moorena sp. SIO3E8, assembly GCF_010692445.1. Taxonomy (NCBI): domain Bacteria; kingdom Bacillati; phylum Cyanobacteriota; class Cyanophyceae; order Coleofasciculales; family Coleofasciculaceae; genus Moorena; species Moorena sp. SIO3E8. The sequence goes on from NZ_JAAHHM010000335.1 coordinate 134, forward strand.
AGTCAGGGGGCAATTGAGGTCCGGCGCTTCGCTTAGGAGGCGGAGGAATCTTCGGATTGGGCATCCTCTTCACGCTTCTTCTCGACCAGACGCGCAAGCAGGATCGAGACCTCGTAAAGCAGGATGATGGGGATTGCCAACAGCAGCTGACTGATGGGATCCGGCGGCGTGAAAATGGCTGCGACGACGAAGACACCAACGATGGCGTACTTTCGCTTCGCGGCAAGCCCGTCCGCGGACACGATGCCGACCTTTGCCAGAAGCGTCAGAAGCACCGGAAGTTCAAACGATAATCCAAATGCAAAAATCAGTTGGATCATGAGAGACAGATACTGATCGACCTTCGGTTCCAGTTGGATGGCCAGTTCGCCATCACCCGCGGCTTGCTCAAAGCTGATGAAAAACTCTGACGCTACGGGAAAGATGACGAAGTAAACGAGTGAGCCACCGATGAAGAAGAGAATAGGCGTCGCCACCAGGAAGGGCGCAATTGCTTTCTTCTCATGGTTATAGAGGCCCGGCGCTACGAACATCCAAATTTGGATCAGGAAGACTGGAACACAGGCAAAAGCGCCGGCAAAGAAAGCGACTTTCACCTGCGTGAAGAACACCTCCGGCAGGCCGGTGAAGATCATTCTTCTCTCAAAACCCTCGACGCCGCGCAATTCCATCGTTTCGGCGAGCGGCAAAGCAAGGAAATTGAAAATATCCCGCGAGAAAGCAAAGGCGATTAGAAAGGCGACGATCAGCAGTGCCACGCAAATGAGTAAGCGTTTGCGCAACTCAATCAAGTGATCGAGAAGCGGCATTTTGCTGTCGTCTATTGTGTTCTCCGCCACGGCTTACGCACTCTGCTTCGAAGGGTCGTCCGGCTTCGCAACCTCAGCGACAGTCGAGGAATCAGTACCCTCTGCCGGAGGCGTGAGCGAATGAGCCGGCGCGATATTTGCCGGCTGCTTTACGATCGTAGCCTGCGCAGCGCCTTCTTCATTTGAAGCGGAATCACTGCCACTGCTCTCGGGCGCCGATTTGGCCGTCTTTTCGACGTCCTTGATCTCATCCGTCACGCTGCCGGTCGGATCAATTGCATCGGATAGCATCTTGTTCGGACTAAAATTCCGCGTGGTATTGAGTGCTTTCCGTGCATCTTCCAGATCGGCTTCGCGGACGATGTCGTCCAAGCCCGACTGGAACTCGCGCGCAAGGCTTTTCGCCTTGCCAAACCAATGCGCGACCTGACGCATGGTTCTTGGGAGTTCCTTCGGTCCAATGACAAGCAAGGCCAGAACGGCCACAATCATCATTTCGGACCAGCCGATATCAAACATAGCGCATCGCCGCGTCTTACATCCGAATGAAACTTATGGCTTTAAGCGCCTGACGCCGTATCAGCCGTTCGCCGCCTTGTCTTTCTCGGCAACAGTAGCAGCCGCCTTGTCGCCGCCCTCGATTGCTTTGTCGGCGTCCGCCTCGTCGTCTTGTTTAGGTTCTTCCTTCAGGCCCTTCTTGAAGGCCTTGATGCCGGAGCCCGCGTCACCCATCAGCTTGCTCAGCTTTCCGCCGCCGCCAAAGAGGACGAGAACAACA
>NZ_JAAHHM010000336.1:0-1708 GCF_010692445.1 Moorena sp. SIO3E8
GGGATACTCTTAAACCGTCATTAATCGGTACAAAACCGGATAATACGGTCAAGGTGCAATTTATTGTTGCCTGAGGGAGGGGTGGTCATGCAGTAATTGGAGTCAAACCTTCCACCCGTCTGTCTAGGCGTTCCTCAAATCCCTTTGAGGAGTTGCTTGAAAGCCTGAGTTTTAGTATGCTTGCAATCAAGCCATCCAAGCTCAACCGCATCAATTAAACTCAGTCCCATACCTTCCAAGTAACGCGCGGTACGACGCAATAACACTGCCTGCACCTCGGCTCTACTCATATACCGGGTTATCTCCTTGTCAGTACCGCGAGCAAGGATATTCTTGGCAGCATTATGGTCAGCCTGCAACACGACCCCATCAAAACCGGTAAAATTGTCCCCAGTCCTTTTCCCAAGAAGGGTTCCATTCCTGGAGTCAATTTGCGACGTGTAGCTAGGCTGAACTTCTGTAACGACCGATCCAGTCCAATTAGCCCACTTTTGCAAAGAGTCCCGCATTATTCCTTTCATCCAACTGTTTAATTTGCGGGATACGGCCTTAGACTGGCGTTTATTTCGTATTGGTCGTGTTAAATCTTCTGCAAACACCTTTAAAGACTCCCCATTAAAGAGAGACTTAGATGCCGCCCCTATCATAGCCGTTAGTTCTGATTGATCCTGTCTGTAACGGCGGTTTTCTGTTTTTCTGGTTAGGTTATTTTCAAGTATTCGAGCTGACTTAGCTGGGTCGATTTTTTCTAACTTTCTGTGAAGTGCCCAAAGCTTCCCTCTATTTCGGTTCTTTCTACATATACGATCAGACTTCTTGGTGGTTACTTTTCCTAGTCCTTTCCCGTGAGCCTGACCTTCTGAATCATAGAAAGCCTCCGTGTACCCTTTATCTACCCCGACACTCCGACGTTCAGATGTAATTCCTACGGTTCCATGATCTACCAGAAAATGAACTTCAAATCTTTGCAGGAGTTGGTTATAGATTAGCCTGATTTGTCCTTTTATTTTTCGATTAGACCTGACAACTATCCTGTTCCTCTTTCCTCTCCTTAATCCAGCTAATTCTAACTGGTAGGTATTCCGCGAAAGCCTTTTGCCTTTATACCCTCCCTGTTGATACACTATCTGATTCTTAATCCAAGAATGCCCTCTTTGGAACTCTTTCCTGACGAGTCTATGAAGGAGAGTATTTTCTAGAAAAGCTAAAGTCTTAAGTTGCTTGCAAAGCTCTTTCCGCTTGTTCTGGTTCTCTTTCCCAGAGAATCTTCGATAGATTTTTTTTACTACAGCTTCAATACAAGCAGCTTGTTGGGCTGTTATGGCTTTAGCTACATCGCTAACAGTCCATTCCGCCAGTTTTGAGGGGAGTCCCAGAGATTCAGGAGTCCTAAAGCTTCTAACTTCTGGGTAGGCTTTCTTCCAGTCAAGTCCCCAGTGGTTGATACTCCCTAGCTTGTTGTAAGACTCAGACCTGACGATGCCCAGTTTTCTCATGGTAGACAGTAACTCAAGTTCAACCGACTCTGTCACTCCTATTACGGGGACGACTTGAGTGGATATTCTCTTGGTTGCTCCTACTTTTCTGGGCATAGTTACAGGGTCTTTGTCTTAATTGACTTATACCATAGCGCTAGTAAAATGTCTATGTCCGATTTGTACGGTTAAATACTGTATTATCCCTATTTTTAGGGTTCTGATTGCTAGGC
>NZ_JAAHHM010000337.1:0-1707 GCF_010692445.1 Moorena sp. SIO3E8
TCCCGAAGTTAATCCTAGTGAAAGATTGTGGGAAGATCTCAAACAAGATTTGGCTTGGGAATTGTTTGAATCCTTAGACTCTTTAAGAGCAAAAATAGATAAAAGTTTAAACTCTTTATCTAATGAACTTGTAGGTAGTCTAACTGGGTGGTCTTGGATTTGGCAATCTTTATGTATGTCAGGACTTTAAATTTTTGGTATCAGCCAAAAGCGCTGTAGCCACGCTACCGGAACAGTTTATGCCCATAGCCAACGCTACACCGAACAGCTTTTCAATAAAATAAGCTGACGGCTGATGAATAAAATAAGCTGACGGCACCTCAAGTAGCGTGAGCCTTTGGCTGACGGCTGACGGCTGAATACTTACTAACTGATTAACCGGACTTACTATCAATCATCTTGGCAGTATCATGGAAAACTCGCGAATTTTTCTACAGTTGTCAAAAAATTGGTCATAATCAAAGATAAAACTCAGGTAATCATTCAGAGGTGCTGAAGATGAGGATTTTACTAGTAGAAGATGATGAGCGGATTACCGACGCCCTTGCTGAAGACCTCACCGACCAGCATTATGTCGTGGATGTTGCCAATGATGGTCAAGTGGGTAGGGAACTAGTAGAGAGCTTCAGCTATGATTTAATTTTGTTAGATGTCATGCTGCCAAAGATTGATGGTATTACCCTTTGCCGAAAGTTGCGCTCCCAAGGCGACCTTACTCCCATTCTAATGCTGACGGCTCGGGATACCATCAATGATAAAATTTTAGGACTTGATGCTGGTGCAGATGATTATCTAGTCAAACCCTTTGATTTAGGAGAGTTGTCCGCTAGGATTCGGGCCTTACTGCGCCGGGGAAATACTACTTTACCACCTGTACTGGAATGGGATTCTCTCCGCCTTGATCCCAGTACCTGTGAAGTCTTCTATGAAGACCGCCTCTTGTCCCTAAGTCCAAAAGAGTATGCTCTGCTAGAATTTTTCCTGCGCCATCCTCGCCGTGTGTTTAGCCGTGCTCAAATCCTGGAAAACCTCTGGTCCTTTGAACGACTACCAGAAGAAGCAACCGTTAAAGCTCATATCCGAGGTTTACGACAGAAACTCGATGCAGCAGGAGCTCCCTCTGATTTGATTGAGACAGTCTATGGTTTGGGTTATCGTCTGAAAGAAAATCCCTAATATCATGTCCTGATAATTATTGATAACAAACCTTCTGAGATTAAACCTTACTCCTTTCCTTCAGCATAGCTGCCTTCTGCCCTCTGCCTTCGATTCAGCGGAAGGGTGTAAGTATTCAACCGGACATGATATTACCGATTCGTAACCTCAGGTAAAGCTTCAGCAGAAACTCCCCCCTTAACGAGATTGGGGGGAGTAATTTTTCTACAGTAATGATCCAGTGCATTGATGAGCTATGTGTGGACTGGAGTTAAATTGACCGTGATCTCTATTGCACCATTGGTGACAAGTTAAGGAAAATAAGCCCTTGTCAAGGGGGTTTTAGCATTCCCTGAAGTGACAAGTAGCTCTACGAATAGCGTTGCTGATTAGCGTTGCGTCAGTCTTTGAATGAATTAGAGGATGTGCGATTCGTTGGGCATAAACCGGATAAAACCGGGGGACTGCCCGAAGGGGTAAAACCCTTTAACTGTATGATTCATGTAGGTTAAACTCCTACAGCCTTGATGTCAGGTTACTCCATATTCCTAG
>NZ_JAAHHM010000338.1:0-1668 GCF_010692445.1 Moorena sp. SIO3E8
TTTTCCACTATTTCACAGCCGACCCTGCTTATACCCATAAGTTTCACCCATTTACCGGTATTTTGTCGAATATTGGAATCATACTATGGTGTGTAAGTCTTACCTGCTGCTGTTTTTCATCCGTGGTAATTTGGAAAAGCCAAAAGATGGAATCAAGATTTTTACTGCTCTCTGGAATGGTCACCGCCATCTTGCTTCTTGATGATTTCTTTATGTTCCATGACTATGTATTGATATACTTTTTTAGCAAATACTTTTCCGTGCAACCTGTGGTATACCTGTTGTATGGTGTGATCATGGTAATTTGGGGCCTTAGGTTCCTTAAATTGTTCAAGAAAACCAAATACTACTTCCTTGTCTTGGCCGTATTCTTTTTCGCTGGTTCCATTTTGTTGGACATTATTTTACCCAGTGCAGGCCTGCAGTATTTTTTTGAGGATTCCTTTAAATTTCTTGGAATAGTAAGCTGGACCATCTATTTCTCCGTCACCAGTTTTGAGTTCATAAAACCGAAACCGGAAAGTCCCAATATCGGTAACGGATAAAAAGTTTCGGTTAGAACCTTCTTTTTAAACTTATGATCCAGGGAATTGGGTCGTAAAAAACAAATTTTAAAGGCGTTGCCTTCCACAGCATGGCAACATTGAATATTGCAAGGGGATTTTTTCTAACCTTCTTCAAAACTCCTTCGAGATTGTAATATTCATTTTTAGAATAATTGACCTCTTCTATTTTTTTATCAAGTGCAGCGCGTATGGAAAGGTAAGGAAAGTTAACGCCGCCATACAATGAAGCCAAAACGGATGCCCAGTACCTTCCATTAACTTCAATCACCTTATATTCTTGCTGTTTTTTATCGAATCGAAGGTCAATATGTGCTACCCCTGACCAATTTAAGGACCGCATCAATTTTCGTACTGCGGATAGGGCCTTATCATCGGTAATCAAACGGACGCCAGAATATGGGGAAAACTTGGATCTCCCAGGCAAAATACCGGTTTGAATGGTGTATTGAAGAATCTCTCCGTCCTTGCAAAGTACACTGCAGTCCACATCAACTCCCTCCACATATTCTTGGACAAGAAATGTTTTAGGGACATCTTCCCCACCATCGGTCAACGATTGTAGATGCTCCTGATTTTCTATAAGCATTATCCCTCGCCCAGCACCACTTTCATCTTCCAGATGTGGCTTAAATAGAATTGGAAAAGGGATTTCCAAACCACCTAGGTCAAAAGGAGTGGTCAAAACTTGTGCGTGAGGCCCGGAAATCTTCTCAGCATTGAGATGTTTTGAAAATTTAATCTTATCGGTTACTGTTTTGAGTGATTCTAGTGGCGGTAAAAGTGGCAAACCCACTACACTGGCCAACTGCTGTTTATGGTTTAGGACAAAAGTCATCATTCTGTAATGAATGGGAAACAACAGGTCTATTCCCTTGTCGGCACATAGCTTTTTTATTACGCCAACAAGTTCGTTATCGCTCAGTGTGGGGGAACAGCTTGTAAAACTTTTTATATGTCTGGAATGCTTGTGAACTTGATTGGTTCTCTGTGACAGTACATGTATTTCAAGATTTGCTTCTCTGGATAAACAATCCAATACACGTGCTAAAAAACCCTCCTCACCATCGGGAATCAATATGGATGTCTGTTCAAGTCTTCTCAG
>NZ_JAAHHM010000339.1:0-1644 GCF_010692445.1 Moorena sp. SIO3E8
TAGTGACATACTCCCACACTGAATCGTAGATTACAGTGTGGGCTTCTTCCCAACTCCACCTATCGGTTCGGATACTCTGGAAGCTTTACTTCTGACGGGATGCCCCACCGCCAATTTCAATATATTGATCGCCGCATTTACATCTCGGTCTTCCGTGTACCCACAGTGAGGACAACAATGAATGCGATCTTTCAACTTTTTGGGTACTTTCGTTCCGCAATTAGAACAGTTTTGACTAGTATTACGGGGATTCACTGCAACTGTAATCAAACCAGCATTTATGGCCGTAGGCCACGCTACGCGAACGGCTTTGTTTGACAAGATAGACAAAAATTGACCCCACCCAGCATCAAGAATAGATTTGGCTATTTTAGTTTTAGCCAAACCTTTTATATTCAACTTTTCATGAGCAACTAAGTCATGGTTGTCTAGTAAGCTTTTAGCAGTTTTAAAATGAAAATCTTTTCGAGTGTCAGCAACCTTTTTATGAGCTTTACCTAGTTTGTTTACAGCTTTTTTCCGATTGTTGCTTCCTTTTTTGGATCTACTGACAGCTTTTTGGATCTTTTTTAGTCGCTTTTGAGCTTTCCGATAGTATTGAGGGATTGGTACCTCTGAACCATCAGACTTGACCAGGAAAGACTTGAGACCCATGTCTATCCCAACAGGACTAGAGACGCTATCTACTGGGATAATATCCGGCACAGAATCATCTTGAATGGATAACGTAACATAGTACCCGTCAGCCTTTCGAGTTATGGTGGCTGTCTTAATTTGAAAACCTTTTGGGATAGGTCTATGGAAAATCATTTTGACTTTCCCAAATTTTGGAAGAGTCAGTATATTGCCACTTATAGGATTTTTGCCAAGAGAGGGAAACGTAAAAGATTTGTATCTGTTCTTCCCTTTAAATCTAGGTCTCCCGCTTTTTTTACCGTTACTATCGCCCTTCAGGAAACGCTTAAAAGCTAGATCGACTCTCTTGACACAGTTCTGCAAAACTTGAGACTGAACTACCTTGTACCAGGGTCTGTCTTTCTTTAACTGAGGCAGAGAATTTTGCTGTGAAAAGTAATCGGGATTATTTTTTAATTCTGGTAGATGACATACCAAAGGACAAGAGTTAATGGAACAACGATTCTGCTCGTACCAACTAAATCTCTCAGCAAGTAAATAGTTGTACTGGTGGCGCAACATATCTAACCACTTTTCGATTTCTGCTTCCTGTTTTTTAGTTAATCTTAGTCGGTACTGATAAGCTGATATCATTGTTGCCATATCCTGTTTTTCGACCTATTATTAGGATCGCCTATATTGTAACAAGTGTCAACACTAAAATGAAAGATCAAAGATTTGTGATCAGGTTAACCAGCTTTGAAAAACAGCAACTAAAACAAGAAGCTGACAGGAGGGGGATGACTCCATCCGAATTACTGAGAAGTTTGATAGCTCGCTTCCCTGATCCTAGAGACCCTGTGCAAAATTCATCCCTGGAGACGAAACCTTAGATAGTGGAGCTTTATTACAAAAGATTTAACCCTTTTGCGCATAACCGACTAACCATAAAAGCTCCACTATCTTACGGTAACTTTAAGCACTCATCCTGCGCATAGAGATGTGGGACTTCTTTTGCCGGACAGTTAA
>NZ_JAAHHM010000034.1:0-66455 GCF_010692445.1 Moorena sp. SIO3E8
CTTTTTTTGAGAAGACATCATGCCCTCAGCTGGTTCACTGTTACCGTGCTCATTGCATCCTCAAGGGATGGGGGTTAGGCATAGCCTAGTTGTGAAGAGTGTAATCGGATGAGCTGAGCATCGAGTGCGAGTGGGTCAGCGGTTCATCCTTCTGTTTCACCATTATCCGCAGCTGCTCAAGCATTTCTACCGCGCTGCACTAGTGCAGCCGACTGCATTGCTTGATTAAATCAAAAAAAAACCTGAAACTCTTGTCCGTGTCTTGATGCAAAGCACGAGTGGGACAAATCTCCCCATAAAGGCCAACCCACCGCTTCAGCATAACTGCCAAATGCCTAACAGCTTACGAGGGAGGCAAAGCCCTTCATCCCCGGGTATTTATTTATACCGGCTATGAAGGGCACTAGCAGCTTTAGCCGCCGTGAAAAAAATATTTTGAGAATTTTCAGGAATTTTATTCTAGATGTTGTAGAATAAAGTAAAGCGGGAGAGGTCGATAACCGATGATCATTCTGGAATTCAAAGCCAAAGGAAAAAAGAGTCAATACTCAGCCATAGATGAAGCCATTCGGACTGTAAAATTTATCCGAAATAGCTGCATCCGTTTATGGATGGACAATAAGGGGACAAACAAATTCGATCTCAGCAAGTACAGTAAAGTGTTGGCTCATCAATTCCCATTTGCTAATGAGTTAAACTCAACAGCTCGCCAGGCAGCATCAGAAAGAGCATGGTCATCGATTACTCGTTTTTCGGAAAATTGCAAGAAAAAGGTACCTGGCAAAAAGGGGTTTCCCAGATTCCAAAAGCATTGCAGATCGGTCGAATACAAACAATCAGGATGGAAGTTGTCCCCTGATAAAAAGTCAATCGTGTTCACTGACAAGAAGGCAATAGGGAAGCTTAAGCTGAAGGGTACATGGGACTTGTGGCGTTTCGGTAAGAAGCAAATTAAGCGAGTCCGGATAGTCAAGCGAGCCGATGGCTATTATGTCCAGTTTTGTGTTTCCGTTGATTGTAAGGAATCTTTAAAACCTACTGGCAATACTGTCGGTTTAGATGTGGGGCTAAAAGATTTCTACACCGACTCTAATGGCCACACAGAATCCTTACCCAGATTTTACAGAACAGGGGAAAAACGGCTTAAGTTTTATCAACGCCGAGTTTCCCGAAAAAAGAAAGGCTCAGCTAACCGCAGAAAAGCGATTAATAGACTAGGTAGGGCACACCTCAAGATAAGTAGGCAGCGTGAAGAACATGCCAAGAGACTGGCACGTTGCGTAATCCAATCTAACGATCTGGTCGCCTACGAAGACTTAAGGGTCAAAAATCTGGTTAAAAATCACTGTCTAGCCAAGTCTATTAATGATGCAGGTTGGTATCAGTTTAGAAGATGGTTGGAGCACTTTGGGCAAAAGTTTAGCAGGGCAACTGTTGCAGTAAACCCTGCCTATACCAGCCAAAATTGTTCTCAATGCGGCGAGATAGTCAAGAAGTCTCTATCAACCAGGACTCATAGCTGTAAGTGTGGTTGTCATTTAGACCGCGACCACAACGCTGCAATCAACATTCTTGAGAGAGCCTTGGGTACGGTGGGGCACACCGGAACCTGGATTTTAAATCCGAACTCTTCGGGAGATCTGTCCTCTACTCTTCTTGGTTCCGGCCAGGTTGAGCAAGACGGGTCATTGAGCGAAGAATCCCCGCGTCTTTAGGCCGGGGAGTGTCAATACATCAAACTAGATTCAAACTCCTACTAGAAAACTGATAGGAGTAGAATAGAGGACAGCACTAAAAACGGGGTTGTGGAGGGAAGAACGTTGGATGAGCTGAGAACTGCGTTAGAGTTAGCAACCGTTGAAGAGTTACAACAAGTGACAGACATTCTATTCTGTCGTAGGTTTAATCCCTTAGATTACCTTCAGCTCCCTGAGCCAATCGATATCCAAAGCCAAAACCGTGAAGCTTGGTTGGATTCCCTCGAAGAGCGATTTCGCTTCTTGGCAGCAGATGGAGTAACAGTACTCAAGGGACGCACGAGTGAAGTAACCTACCGACAAGCCCTGATTCAAGTTTGTCGTTACCTCAAAATTCCTTACTCTCAACGTCTGACTACAACTGACTTGGAAGCAGAAATATTTCTTCACCTAATGGAGAAAACCTGGAAACGCTTACCAACCCAAGAGCAGCAATCCCTAACAGTACAGGTACAAAAATGCTTAGCTAAGTCAAAACTCCCTGAACCCTTACCTGTACAAATCCAGCACAATCCTATAGAATTTTTACTCAAAGGTGGTAGCGCCCTAGCATTGACCTCGATTCTAAAGCCAATAATACTGCAACAGGTGGCACGTCAGTTTGCCCTGCATTTCGCTCGCTATCAGGTGGCTAAACAAGCCCTAGTCAAGGGAGGTTTGGCAGCAGCAGCTCAGTTTCAGAACTACTTTACACTACAAACAGCACGACAGGGAATGGCACTAAGTGCTGCTCGTTATGGAGTTACTCGGAGTGTTTTTGCCTGCCTAGGTCCGATCATGTGGAGCTATTTCTTTGTTGACTTAGGCTGGAGAGCGATCGCAACCAACTACGGTCGGATTATTCCAACAATCTTAACCTTAGCACAAATCCGCCTGACTCGTGCTGAGTGCTGGGAACCAGTTTAGATTGATAGTAGTGGTTAGTGGTTAATTGGTTCTTGGGAAAGAATAGACATTCAGACAATCACCTAGAAATAGCTTGGAACTGCGCTAAGCTGGGAACTCTTATCTTTCCCCTGTTTCCAGCTTTAGGCGCAGTGGGGTTAGTACTAGCTGTGGGAGATACTTGGCGGCAAAAGTACGCCAGTATGATCTCAAAACCCCTAAACTGGGGCTTGGCTATTTTGAGTATCTGGTTGCTCATTACTGCTAGCTTAGCCTTTAACCCCACAGAAGCGTTCCTAGGTTTAGGCAATTTTATCCCCTTCTTCGCCGTTTTCGCTGGTTTGTCTACCCTCATCAAAACCCCAGCACAGCTGAGGCAATTAGCCTGGATTCTAGTTATTCCTTCCCTAGCAGTAACCATCCTGGGTTTTGCTCAGATGGTTTTGGGTTGGACTAGCCCAAAACTCTTATCACTAGTCTTTGGTTCAACCTTGGTAGCTAACGGTAATCCTCCAGGTCGGATGGATTCAGTGTTTTTGTATGCCAATATCCTAGCCGCTTATCTACAAATACCATTAATTTTAGGGATAGGACTGTGGATTGAGAGGTTTCAAGCTAGGGGTTGGAGCTGGCATCGATTCGATTATCCGCTGTTGTTCTTGAGTGTGGTGGTGATCGGTAATGCGATCGCATTAGTTTTGACCAACTCCCGCAATGCTTGGATAATCGCTGTTTTGGCTTGCCTTGCCTTTGCCATTTACTTAGGTTGGTACTGGCTGGTGACAGCAGTTACTGCTGCTGTTGGTAGTGTTCTGTGGGCATCATTTGGTCCAATGCTAGGGCGTCAATGGCTGCGTAGTATTGTCCCAGCATACTTTTGGATGCGATTGTCTGACCAGTTGTATCCCAACCGACCCATCGCTACCTTGAGGACAACCCAGTGGAAATTTACTTGGTCAATGATTCAGGAACGTCCCTGGTTTGGTTGGGGGTTACGCAATTTCACTCCTCTTTACCAGTCACAAATGGAAGTCTGGCTTGGTCATCCCCATAATCTACCTCTAATGTTGACTGCTGAAACTGGCATCCCAGGCACACTGATGTTGAGTGGCTTAGTTGGCTGGATTATAGTACAAGGTATCCAACTATTAAGGGTTTGGTCAACCGTTGCGACCACTACCACTAGACAAGATTGGCATCAAGACAACTTAATTCTGTTCAGTTATCTGGTGGCTTTTGGCAGCTGTACTCTATTCAATCTGCTGGATGTAACTCTGTTTGATTTTCGGGTTAATACCTTGGGGTGGCTGTTGTTGTCAGCAATTCGTGGCGTGGCGTGTCACATTTAACCTAATTTAGTTCTTGATATTGCAATTAGCTAAACCTTAGTTGAAAAGGAATGGTTTAACCACGGGTCAGGATAACCGTTCCCATGTTGCCTAGAATAGGTGAAGTTAAGCTTAGTTTACCGAAATTGTCGGATTTTGTGGGATGATTAAAAGATCAGGATCCTTCCAAATGTCACAATAATCGAAAGCGTTGTCTAACCAGTTAGGATAAAACTGCAGTGGCACAAGATCGGGTCAGACAAAACATTAGGAATCGCGAAAGCCCAAACTCCACGACTTATTACGAAATACTGGGATTGCACCCTAGTGCATCACCCATAGCTATCCGACGTGCCTATCGGCAACTCAGTAAGCGCTATCATCCTGATACAACCGACTTACCCACTGAAACTGCCACGATTAAATTCCAAAAGCTGAACCAAGCCTATGCTACCCTGAGTAATCCAGAGCGACGAGCAATCTATGACCAAAAAATTGGTTATTCCCGCCTCAATGTGATTCAGCCACCCCCTAGTTTAAACAATCCAGTTAATCAAAAGCCACCAAGCTCCTCGTCCTCAGCTTACCTTGATCCCACTGACCGCCCCCTTTCAGCTGGGGAGATTTTTGTCTTATTCATTTTAGGACTAACCTTTTTAGGCTGCTTACTACTAGCCATAGCGATTGGATTAACCCAAGGTGAATCTGCTCTGCTAATTTCTAAACCCAGTGGCAATGATTTGCTTACCTTACCCGAGATTAATTTTATTCAACAGGCGAAACCTGATAATTTGGATAGTCAAATACCGGTTAATAACCAATCAGCCCAAAATACCCAGATAACCCATCTCTCAGAATAACTGATCAAGAATAACTTATAATATTAAGTCTGTTTAATCCCTTATAATGTTAATCCCTTATAATAGGGTTTATCCCATAAATGTTAATTGTCTTAATTGTTAATTGTCTTAATTTTTAATTGAAAATGGTCACGTGACCATTGACAATGTTCAATTTTCTACTGATGTACCACCAAGAATTATAAATAGTTAATCGGACTCGATATGACACTTCCGCCAGGTGATACCCCCTTGTATAACCACCCTCTACCTGAAATAGAGAGGTGGCTGAAAATACTAGGATGTGAACAAGACAGTAATGATCTACATTGCTGGCGTGTTGATCGACCTACCTGGAAAGCAGAACTTTGCCTTGAGGTAGAGGAGTTAATCGTGCGCTACGTCAAGTCTGGGGAAGATGGACAAGATATTCAACGATCTTTCAAGTATTCCCTCAGCCGCAAAGATATAGAAGATGCAGTTTTCTGTGGTCCTTAGTAGGTGAAGGGTCTGCGGTCGTTGAACGTTATAAGGTTGTCCCTTGTAGCGTGGCCTTTTGGCCAAGGTTAGAAGGTTGAAAGTTATAAGGTTGTTCCCTAGGCGAACAACTAAAAAACCTACCCTACAAGGAACGCCAAAAGCGAACAACTAAAAAACCTTTCACCATTCTTATCTTAGACTTTTCCAAACCGACGTTCACGCTGCTGATAAGTAGACAAAGCACGGTGAAACTGTCCACGGTCAAAATCCGGCCATAGGGTATCTGTGATGTAAAGTTCCCCATAAGCCATTTGCCAAAGTAGGAAATTGCTCAAGCGCATTTCCCCACTAGTGCGAATTAGCAAGTCTGGGTCACAGATATTGGCAGTGTAGAGATGGCGTGAAAATAGGGCTTCGTCAATGTCATCTGGTTGGATGTGACCAAGTTGGACCTGAGTAGCAATGGCTCGACAGGCTTGTATAATTTCCTGGCGGGCCCCGTAGTTAGTAGCCACAGTAAACTGAATGCCAGTATTATTGAGAGTTTCATTCATAGAATGCTCAATTTGTGCTTGCAACGATTGCGGTAAGGCGGTCAAATTTCCCACAAACTGAATCCGAACATTCTCCTCCATCATTTCTTGAAGTTCTCTAGCCAAAACCCGCTCAAACAAGGTCATCAGAAACTCCACCTCTTCTAAGGGGCGTCCCCAGTTTTCTGTAGAAAATGCATAGGCGGTAAGGGCTTTGATTCCCCAATCATCACAACAACGAAGTAGTTTTTTGAGAGCCTCCACCCCTTGCCGATGTCCTATAACTCGAGGTAGTCCCCGGCGTTTTGCCCAGCGACCATTGCCATCCATAATCACTGCCACATGTCTAGGCAAACGGTCTGGTGAAAGGTCGCTTGGTAATTTGTTTAGGATAGTTTGCATAGCAGTTATTTTTTCTCTTGAGACGTTGATGATGGAAGACGGAGGAAACGTGAAACTAGCACCCGTCCCTGGGACTTGAATTGGCGACCTAGGTTGCGTAGACCTGGAGCAACTACCTCACGATCCACGACTGGAGAAAATCGTTCCTCTAGCAATTGTTTGAGTTTCGTGCTAGTTAGTGGTCGGTACAATCCTCCTTTTTCCGCCAAAGAAATTGAACCCGTCTCTTCAGATACAACAATACAAAGGCAATTTTCGACACGTTCTGTAATTCCCATGGCAGCCCGATGGCGGGTACCCAGCTTCCGAGAGGCTGTGCGCTCAGAAAGAGGCAAAATCACCCCCGCAGCCACAACCCGAGAGCCACGAATTAATACAGCTCCATCGTGTAACAACGTAGTTGTTTGGAAAATGGTTTGCAGTAGTTCTTTAGAAATTTCAGCATTTAGCTGAACACCGGGTACAGAAACATCCCGCTCATCAATTGGACCATTGGTTTCTAAAGTTATCAAAGCGCCAACTCGATTTTGAGACAACTCTTTGACCGCGTCTACGATTTCATTGATTACACTGTCAGGCTTAGGAGTGGGACGTCGTTGTCCTTGAAACAACTGCACAATCTCTCCTCGACCTAACTGTTCAAGAAATCGACGAAACTCTGATTGGAAGATGACAGCCATTGCCACAGCTGAGCCAACCACCAACTTTTCTAGCACAAAACTCAATAGCGTCAACCCTAACCTATTACTTACTGCTGCGGCTAACATCAGGACAATTAGCCCTCGAACCATCCATAAGGTGCGTCGCTCCCCAATGATGAGGAGCACAAGATAAGTAAGGGCTAGAACCAACCCAACATCGATGCTGTGAAGCAACAATGACTGAGCCCAGCTATGGTCAGTACCAGGACCCGGCAACGGAGGCATTGAACGTTCAGGAAAGAATTAAGGATGGAGATGGAATCGAACTGGCTTGATTTTAGCGTCAGCCAAGTGATTAGTTATTAAAAAGTTAATGGTTAATGGTTAATGGTTAATGATTGGCGGTTAGCCAAAAGTCAACCATCAACAACCAATAGCTTTTAGCTTTTAGCTTTTAGCTTTTAGCTAATTTATGCTCTGGGTGAGTCGTTCTGGGATTCGATCTAGGCGAATTAAATCTTGGTAAGTTTCCCGCTGCACAATCACCTGGGCTTCTCCGTCCTTGACTAAAACTGCTGCTGGTCTAGGTAACCGATTGTAATTAGATGCCATGCTGTAATTGTAGGCACCAGTAGCCATTACCACTAAAATATCTCCTGGTTGAGTTTGAGGTAAGGTGGCATCTTTAATCAGAATGTCCCCTGATTCACAATGTTTACCAGCAATTGTGATTTTTTCGGTTAGGGGATCTGACATCCGGTTGGCAACCACAGAGCGATAAACGGATTGGTAGGTAATCGGACGCGGATTATCTGACATACCCCCATCAACCGTCAAGTAAGTCCGGATTTCGGGGATGACTTTAGAACTGCCTAGAGTGTAGGCGGTTACACAGGCTGGACCAACAATGGAACGCCCGGGTTCCGATAGCAGTTTTGGTAGGACGAGTTGCCGAGAGGTGCAAGCAGCAACAACAGATTCACAGATTCCCTTGACCCAATCATCAATAGTAGGAGGGTCATCGGATTCTAGATAACAAATCCCTAAGCCTCCTCCTACATTGATCTGTTCTACTGACAAACCGTAGTCAGCCGCTTTAACAATACACTCCACTAGCACTTTAGCCAGATCTTGATGGGGTTGCCTCTCAAAAATCTGAGAGCCAATGTGGGCGTGTAAACCAACAAAGTTGAGGGTTGGGTGTTGACTGATAAAGGTAAAAACTTCATCCCAGGTATCGGGATCAAAGCCAAACTTACTGTCTAGGTGACCAGTGCGAATGTAATCGTGGGTGTGACACTCGATCCCTGGGGTCAAGCGAATCATGATCCGGATACTCTCTTGTGGTAAAGAAGCCAGGGCTTTTAACTCCAGCCAGTTATCCACTACGATGGTGCAGCCACTCTCGGTAGCTAGTTCCAGTTCACTAGTAGATTTATTATTGCCATGGAAATAGAGTTTGTCAGCACTAACACCAGCTTGTAGAGCAGTGTAGAGTTCACCACCAGAAACCACATCGATTCCGAGGCTTTCAGAGTTTGCGATCGCACAAATTGCTAAACAATTCCAGGCTTTAGAAGCATAGAGGACTAGGGATTCTCCGGGATAATAGTTAGCAAAGGCTTCCCGATACTGATGACAAGCAGTTCTAAAGGTTACTTCGTCCACAATGTAAAGGGGGGAGCCAAATTGCTCGACTAGAGTCGTCACATCGCAACCACCAATTTCCAAGCAGTCACGGCTGTTAACTTTGGCGGTTAGAGGTAGCAGTTTCTGATTCGGTGAGGGGTTTGACCCACCATTATTTGGGTCTGGAGTGATAGATGAATCGAGATACTGAAGCCCTGAATTCTTAACCTGAGTGGGTTGAGTCGATAGCATTATGTAATTATTTTCCTGATTTTGCTTTAGAGTTGGAACTTGCGTCTCGTTAATCAGTGTACAATTGAAGGCTGTGACTGTCTTAAAACTTAAACCCCTCAAAGCAGAGCACCTAAGTGCCGCAGTGGCACTAGATCAGCTGTGTTTTGGTGGACTTTGGACTCGGTCGGGTTACGAGCGAGAGTTGGATAGCCCCAACAGTCAGTTGTTGGTTTTGGAAGCTCCTCCAAAAGGGGGCAAAAAAGAAACTTTGCTTGAAGGCACAGGTGTTCCCATCACCTCATTACCCAATTGCCTGGTAGGCTTAGGTTGTTTTTGGTCAATTTTGGAGGAAGCCCATATTATCATTCTGGCAGTGCATCCTGACTACCAACGTCAAGGTTTGGGTCAATTACTGCTTTATTCCTTGCTAGAGGATGCTAAACAGCGTAATTTAGAGTGGGCAACCTTAGAGGTGAAACCATCTAATCAAGCAGCACTGGCTCTTTACCAAAAGTTCGGCTTTACTGAAGCAGGACGACGTAGAAACTATTACAAAGACACTGGGGAGGATGCTCTGATTTTATGGCGGGGGGGTCTGAAAACCCCTGAATTTGAAAAAACAATGGCCGATTGTTACCAGGAAATTAAACAGCGCTTGGCCACTAAAGACCTGGAAATTGCTTAATGGCTAATCACCAGAAATGGCATCGGAAGTAAGTAAATAACTGTTTCAATTGCTGGGAGTTGTGTAAAAATCAACGGTGGGCTGATTTACCTGTGCTAGAATCAGCTTACACGGGCATGCAACAGGTGATGGGAATACGCCATGTTTGAACGCTTTACAGAAAAAGCCATTAAGGTGATCATGCTGGCTCAGGAAGAAGCACGTCGCCTAGGTCATAATTTCGTAGGCACAGAGCAAATCCTCCTGGGTCTGATCGGAGAAGGAACTGGCGTAGCTGCCAAGGTCCTCAAATCTATGGGCGTAAATCTCAAAGACGCTCGAATTGAAGTTGAGAAAATTATTGGCAGGGGTTCCGGCTTCGTTGCTGTCGAAATCCCCTTTACCCCCAGAGCAAAGCGGGTTCTGGAGCTATCCCTAGAAGAAGCTCGCCAGCTAGGCCATAACTACATTGGTACAGAACATCTGCTACTTGGGTTAATACGGGAGGGAGAAGGCGTAGCGGCTAGGGTTCTGGAGAACCTAGGAGTAGACCTGTCTAAAGTCAGAACCCAAGTTATCCGAATGTTGGGTGAAACGGCGGAAGTCACAGCAGGAGCATCTCAAGGTCGTACAAAGACTCCTACTCTCGATGAGTTTGGCTCGAACCTAACCCAGATGGCTAGTGAAGGCAAGCTAGATCCAGTAGTAGGACGGGAAAAGGAAATAGAACGGGTAATCCAGATATTGGGACGCCGTACCAAGAATAACCCAGTATTGATCGGAGAACCAGGGGTAGGGAAAACTGCGATCGCAGAAGGCTTAGCCCAACGAATCGCTAACAATGATGTTCCAGACATTTTGGAAGAAAAGCGAGTCGTTACCCTCGATATTGGCTTACTGGTCGCTGGAACCAAATACCGGGGTGAGTTTGAAGAACGCCTGAAAAAAATTATGGATGAGATTCGTCAGGCATCTAACGTAATCCTGGTGATTGACGAGGTTCATACCCTGATTGGTGCAGGTGCAGCTGAAGGCGCAATTGATGCGGCAAATATCCTCAAACCAGCCTTAGCAAGGGGAGAATTGCAGTGCATTGGAGCGACAACTTTGGATGAGTACCGCAAACACATTGAGCGGGATGCAGCCTTAGAACGTCGTTTCCAACCAGTAATGGTCGGTGAACCGTCAGTAGAAGAAACTATTGAGATTCTATACGGCTTGCGGGAGCGCTACGAGCAACACCACAAATTGAAAATTTCCGATGAGGCTCTCGAAGCAGCAG
The DNA here is from genome assembly GCF_010692445.1 of Moorena sp. SIO3E8. Taxonomy (NCBI): domain Bacteria; kingdom Bacillati; phylum Cyanobacteriota; class Cyanophyceae; order Coleofasciculales; family Coleofasciculaceae; genus Moorena; species Moorena sp. SIO3E8. Next base: position 10,675 of record NZ_JAAHHM010000034.1, read on the forward strand.
CAAACCTCTCAGACCGTTATATTTCCGACCGTTACCTGCCAGATAAGGCAATTGACCTGATCGATGAAGCAGGAAGCCGAGTGCGTTTGATTAACTCCCAGTTGCCCCCAGCAGCAAAAGAGCTAGATAAAGAACTGCGTCAGGTCCTAAAAGAAAAAGATGATGCGGTACGCTCCCAGGACTTTGATCGAGCTGGGGAACTACGCGATCGCGAAATGGAAATAAAGGCGGAAATTCGCTCAATTGCCCAAAGCAAGAAGAGCGAGTCTCGGGGTACTGATGACAGCCCAGTTGTAGATGAAGAGGACATTGCTCACATTGTTGCCTCTTGGACTGGTGTGCCGGTACAAAAACTGACTGAATCAGAGTCAGAGAAACTACTGCACATGGAAGATACCCTGCATCAGCGCCTGATTGGTCAGGAAGATGCGGTTAAAGCCGTTTCCCGAGCAATTCGTCGAGCTAGGGTAGGCTTAAAGAATCCCAACCGTCCGATTGCCAGTTTTGTCTTCTCTGGACCTACAGGGGTCGGTAAGACAGAATTAGCTAAATCATTGGCAGCTTACTTCTTTGGGTCTGAAGAAGCCATGGTGCGCCTAGATATGTCCGAATACATGGAGCGCCATACGGTAAGTAAGTTGGTAGGTTCTCCTCCTGGATATGTGGGCTACAACGAAGGTGGTCAACTAACTGAGGCAGTGCGTCGTCGTCCTTACACAGTAGTGCTGTTCGATGAAATTGAAAAGGCACACCCAGATGTGTTCAATATGCTGCTGCAAATCCTAGAGGATGGCAGGTTGACTGACTCCAAGGGTCGGACGGTAGACTTTAAAAACACCCTGCTGATCATGACCTCGAATATCGGTTCCAAGGTTATTGAAAAAGGTGGCGGACAACTGGGCTTCGAGTTCAGCGATAATCAAGCGGAATCCCAATATAATCGAATTCGGAATCTAGTGAACGAAGAACTTAAACAGTACTTCCGCCCAGAGTTCCTGAATCGTTTAGATGAGATTATCGTCTTCCGTCAGTTGACCAAAGAAGAAGTCAAGGACATTGCCAAGATTCTGTTAAAAGAAGTGTTTGGTCGTCTGTACGAACAAGGCATTACTCTAGAAGTCAGCGAGAAATTCAAAGACCGTTTGATCGAAGAGGGTTACAACCCCAGCTACGGTGCCAGACCATTACGCCGAGCCATCATGCGGTTGTTGGAGGATGTGCTGGCAGAAGAAATTCTCTCCAGTCGCATTAAGGAAGGAGATATTGCCTATGTTGATGTCAATGAAGAGGGTAAGGTACAAGTCAGTCGTAAGGAAAACCGAGAGCTTTTGCCTCAAGGAGTTGAGTAAGTGATTGTAGGGTAAAGCTCCTAATTATCCTGTGCTAACTCCCCTTAATCCCCCCTTACTAAGAGGGGGGAAATTTTTGGCATTGTTTATGACAAATTACCAGAATACGTACGGAAGAAGCTAAAAAAGTGCTACCAGTATTAAAAATGGCACTATAAGAGTTTATAGGATAATGGAAGACTTTTTTAAAAATGTATCTCGTTACCCACGCTACCTAATCAGTATTACTCTAGGAATATTCTATTCCGTGTTTTTGCTGGTAAAACCACTACTGAACCGCCCCCTAACTGCGATCGCATTAATTGGCATAGCCGTAGGAGTTTCTCTATTCATGGTTTTCACCCTACGTGGGATGCTCGGCTTCAGTCCGGTTTAGACTAGGTTTAGACTAGGTTTAGACTGGGTGCGCGCAGCTTTCGATGATGCCCATACTTTAACAAAGGGAACGTCATGACTACAAATCGCCGTGTTTATCGGGTTTCCTCCCTAATTCAACAGGAGGTTAGTCAAATGTTGCTTAACGATATCAAAGATGACCGGGTCGGTAGTGGGATGGTTAGCATTACCAACGTTGATGTCTCTGGCGACTTGCAGCACGCTAAGATCTATGTCAGTATCTATGGCACTGATGAGGCAAGATCTAAAACAATGGCTGGATTAAAATCAGCTACAGGTTATGTCCGTCGAGAACTAGGTCGGCGGATTCGCCTGCGCCGCACACCAGAGGTGATGTTTATTGAAGACCGTGGTCTCGAAGGAGGCGATCAGATGCTGAACTTACTGAATCAGCTTTCTCAAGAACGCCAGAGCAAGCAACTCGAAGACGATATTTCTGGAGCACAAGCTTGAATTCTCTCCCAAAGTCACTGCCTGATCTAAATAACCTTTCCCTAGCAGAACAGGTGGCGCAAATGGTAGTGGTTCGAGCATCCGGCTACCTATTTGATCACCAAATTCAGTATCCAATTTGGGAACCCCCAGCCGAGCAATTGCAGCGTTGGTTGCAAGAGTTAGGTATTGGGGGTGTTATTTTACTAGGCGGGAGTGCTGTGGAACTCGCCCTCAGGTCGAAACAACTCCAAGAGTGGGCAAAAATTCCCTTACTCATAGCTGCTGATATTGAAGAAGGTGTGGGTCAAAGGTTTGCCGGTGCCACTTGGTTTCCTCCACCGATGGCACTGGGAGCGATTGCCCAAAACGATCCTGAGCCAGCTTTGCAGTATGTCCGTACCATGGGAGAAATCACGGCTACTGAAGCGTTGGCCATTGGGATTAACTGGATCCTGGCACCAGTTGTTGATGTCAACAACAATTCCAAAAATCCTGTTATCAATGTCCGGTCGTTTGGTGATAACCCTCAAATCGTTAGCCAATTGGCTTCTGCCTTTATCCAAGGAACCCGACAGTATCCAGTCTTAACCACTGCCAAGCATTTTCCCGGTCATGGGGATACCGCGACAGATTCCCATCTGGATTTACCAGTCTTGCCCCACTCACCCCCCCGACTAGCTACGGTTGAATTGCCTCCCTTTACCAATGCGATCGCTGCTGGGGTAGATGCCATCATGACCGCTCACCTCCTAATTACAGCTTGGGATGACCAACACCCCGCCACCCTGTCTGAGCGAATTTTGACTCAACTGTTGCGCACAGACTTGGGATTTGAAGGACTGATTGTGACAGATGCTCTAGTAATGGGGGCAATTGCTAATCGCTATGGTGCGGATGAAGCGACAGTCATGGCTGTAGAAGCCGGTGCTGATATTCTCTTGATGCCGGTTAATCCCGAAACAGCAATTCAGGCAGTGTGTCAAGCAGTCGAACAGGGACGCATCTCACGGTCGCGGATTCAGGCATCAGTAGAGCGGATAAGTCGTGCCAAACGCAAAGTGGGGTATCACTGTCAAAGAGAGGGTTTAGAGGAACACTCCGCTGCACAACAAATACCATCTCTACAAAACCCGCCCTCACAACCTGTCCTGGAGTCGGGCTTAGACGATGATCCAGCTCAACAACCGATAACATTTCAACCCAACCCCAATTGGCTGTCGCAACTAGCTCAACCAACCACAATCACGACTGTAGCCGATATTCTCCAAGCTTCCCAGATAACTAGAGGTTTTCTAGCTTTATCATCAATACCCAGCAGCAGTAATCAACCGTTACGTAATCTAATTTTGGTCGATGATCTCTTAGCTTGTGACTTTTTGGGGCAGCACACACCAGCAGTCGCTTTACCAAGAAGGCTGGGTTACAAACTCCAACTGGTTGATAGTCACACTACCCTACCTTCGGAAGTAGTAGATAATTTTGTTGGTGCTAAAACTACTCTGCTACAGCTATTTATCCGAGGTAACCCGTTTCGGGGTAGTGCTGGATTGACAGCAGTAGCTAGGGCATGGCTTAAGATGTTGTTGAAAACTGGGGATTTACAAGCTCTCGTGATTTACGGTAGTCCTTATGTGTTAGAGCAGTTCCTTCCAGAGTTGCCACCGGAAACACCATATGTATTTTCTTACGGGCAGATGCCAGCAGCTCAAGCGATCGCTCTTAAAGCATTGTTACCGGAAAGCCCAACAATAGATACTTTTGTGAGATTTATTTAATTTTTAGGGAGTTTTAAGCTAATTTCTGCTAATTTGCCCCTCTACAGCTTGATTAGAGGAGAAGATGGATATGAACTACTGCAAGACCTATAGTAAATATTTTTTTTAATAAAACCGATATTATAACAGAAGCATATACCTCTGGTCAATTAATAGGAGTTGACAAAATACCCAATCCAATCTCAAAAAACACCGAGAATTCCAGCTTTACTCCTATCCCCTATTCCCTGATTATTGAGAGACTCTTTATAAAAGACTATTTATAAAGTAAATCTTAATACAGCTAGAGTAATGAAAATGGGTGGGTTACGGTGGACAGCTCTGTTATAAGATGAGCTTTTATCTTGGTGCGCGTTCACGCTTGTCGGGAAACCCGACCGGGGTCGGATCGCTACAGCACTCGCCCCCTATCCCACCCATTTAAGCTTTATTTAACAAACAGTCTCTAAAATATATCCGATATTGTGATTACTTAACCAATGCAGACAGGTTTGACAGCCAGGTGGTCCATAGAGAGACAGGGGGTTTGAGAGGAAGGTAGCTCCTACAGCCAATGACCAATGGCTCAGTCATAACCCAGTAGGCATTTTAGCTGAGCATGGGTTAGACTTTGACAACTTGCCCAAGGTATTTGAAGATCCTTATCAACAAATCTTGGTCAATGGTAACTTCTTATACTGAAATAATTTTAGTTCACAGTAAATAAATTTGGATTAATATAATCGTATCCCCGTTTTTTAGATCAAGCTGATAAGATATCCATGAGTGTTAACACAGTGCCATCTACCCCTTCTATCCGTTACTCAATCGATGTGATCCAAGACGAAGCACGTCGCTTGGTGGATAAAGGATTTGTCAGTCGTCAACAGCCCATTTACGTTCTTTGCCAATATATTCCAGCTCGAGAATGGCTGTGTGTGGAGTGTGAGCTAGAGCAGTGCGAATTCCTGCTAAGAGACCGCATTGCTGACCTGATCGGTTCTCAACAATGGGAAAATGACTAAGGGACCTCAGTGACACAGCATAGAAGCTGATCCTTAGACAAAAAAGTGCGATCAAGTCGGTAACCAGCAAAACCCCATCAATGCCACCGATAAAGGCTATAGTGACTTACCGGATTGGTTGGGCAACCGTCAGCGGTTGAGTAGATCTCAGCAAACTTCAGGGAATGGTGTTGGGGAGTAACAAAGCTGCCATTTTTAGTAAAAAGCCTTGAGTTGATGGTATCTCAGCGCTGAGTGGGTAAATCCATGTTTATGGGAACAGAAATGTCAGAGATTGAGCGGAGTTTCTGTTTCCCGTGCTTGATTTCTTGCCTATTAGGCTCCCGCTCTAGTCTCCCACTCAGACCTGAGTTTTTTCACGCTCCGCGTAAATCTAACTATTACTGTCTGATTTACGCAACTCCTCTAACTCCTTACGAAGATCAGCAAGTTGTGTTGTCAGTTCCTCAATATCATCCTGTGCATTGGACTGAACAGGATTGTTAGATGATGGTGCAGTAGGATCACTGGAGGTACCTGTTGTCGGTGGATCCACGGAATTACCTGGTTGATTCCACATCTGCTCAATAAAACGTCGGGCTTCAAGTTCAGTAGTCTCTCCTTTTTCCGCCCACTCAGTCATCTGTTGATTGAAATCTGACTGAAACTGAGCCAGACTTTCTTCACGCTTGTCAGGGTCTTGCAGGGTTTCAACGAAAGAGGCTGTTGCCCCCAAGGAGGCGCGAAACCCAGTTTGCAGTAATTCCAGGAGATTGTTGGAGTTCATTTATACTAACGATTTCCCATAAATTTTTTCTTAAGAACGTCCCACGGACGTGCAGTTCATCTGCTATGGAAGAGCCGAAACGGTTAACAAATTCTTCCCCATCTTAACCATCTCCCCCTGTTGCCTCTGACCCGCCTGTTGCCTCTGACCTTAGTTTCTTGAGAGACATTAGGCAGGATCTGACACGACAACAGTTGCTGGAAATGACACCCAAGCCTTCAGCTGACTTGTTCCAAATACAGGTTAACATCTTCTACCACACGAGTCAGTTCAGCTTCCGTACTCAAGCGGATGCGATCATCTCTGAGAGTAATTAAGACAATAGCCGCAAATGGAGAAGGATAGATATTGGGATTGCAGAAAATCTCAAGAAAGACATCCCCAGTAAATTGGTACTCCATCGGTTTTTGAGGCTTGGGTCTACCACCACTAGATACCTGAGCAGCAGCTTTCAGACTCTGCATCAGTTGGTAAAGCTCACCTTGCAATTTTTTGGCAGCATCGGCGGTGAATGGAAAAGACACCGAACCATCATTAAGATTTAATTTAAGTGGTATAGCGGACATAAGGCAAATCTGAGATGTTATCGATTGTTTGTTAATCGTTGTTGATAAGTTAAGTCGGGAAAAATAAACGAAACATTCTACCCAGGCGATGCAGTTCACGTCAACGGTCAACGGTTAACTTCAAGGGCAAAAAGATTAAGCCCTTATTATACTTTCCTATTGGGATTATACTTTCCTTTGGGGACTAACATCGGTCCCCAATGACTATTAATCAAAGTTGATAATCAAAGCTGAGGCTCTGCTTGGGACGTGGTAGCCAAGCTTTTCTCTTTGTCCCGCTTCCGCTTTTTGGCATACAGCTGAATTGAGGCAGCCATTACTATAATCATCGCAAGAATTAACCAAGAGGTAATATCTGTAGGCAAACTGTTCTTAAACACTGCCAGTAAAACAATTACCATCAGCAAGACAGTAGGTGCCTCATTGAGAGCACGAAACTGCTGACCAGTCCAACTGCATTCATTGGCAGCCAGCCGTCGCATAATCCTACCGCAATAGAAATGATAGACCAGTAAAAGGGCTACAAAAGCCAGCTTGATATGTAACCAACCTTGCTTGAGCACTTCTGGTTCTGTTAGCAGTAAACCAATTGCCATCGCTACCGTTACCACCATACCTGGGGTAGTAATTATGTGATAGAGACGTTTTTCCATAATCTCATACTGATTTTTGAGAATGGTTTGGGCAGGTTCGGGCTCTTGTGAAGCCTCTGCATGATAGACAAACAGACGCACCAGATAAAACAGACCGGCAAACCAAACCACTACACCAATCAAGTGAAACGCCTTGAACCAGAAATAAGCCATAGATTGTGTCCTCCATTATTACAACAGCGTCATGCAGCTCAGCAGTGTCTAGCCTCCTGACTTCAGCTATAGCGCTTGTCGCGTATCAGTTATCAGGTTCTTGAGGGAAGTCCCACGAATAATCATATACTCACGGTCCTGAGCCAAATGCCTAAGTTTTCCTTGCTTCAAAAGCTTAGTAGACCAGAGCTGATCGCTAAATGCTTACGATTATCTCATGTCTTCTTTAACTCATACAAAAACCATACAGAGTCAAACAGATAGATGAACCATAGCGTAAACCTGGGGTTGAGACAATGGACAAATAAAAAGCGATGCAGAGGTGCGACCCGTGGCGAATTTAATTCGACGACTGTAAGCACACCATTACGGTCTTGGGGTAAACCCCCACTCGCGCTTTGCATGGCTGACAGGGAAACGTTTTACTTAACCAATGTCAAGCATATGATTAATGCCAGCAGCATGCGAGAAAAAAGAAGATCACCTCGCCAACAAACCTCTATTTCTTATCGATTGGCTGGTCTCCTCTCAGCTCGTCAGCCAGTCGTTAATATTAGTAGAGGAGGTTGCAGCATTTGCAGTGAAAAACCTATCCCAGTCGGTCAAGTTATAAAAATACAGTTTTTCTTGCCACAAAATCACACAGTTACTGCTACAGTTAAAGTCATGTGGTGCAAAGGATCTAAAGGAAATTCTCTAGGAAACTATAGAGCTGGTTTAGAGTTTGTAACAGTCTCACCAGACAATATAGATTGTCTGTTGGGTCTGCCAGCAACACCTATTTCAACGCCTCAACTTCAGCTGAATAAGTTACTAAGAAATTATCCGGCTAAGACTTCTAACACCTGCTATACCTAATCCTCAGACTAAGTTGCGCTTCCAGAAAAGATATTACCCTTTTAACAGATGACGGGTGATGGGATTAATGATTAATAGGGTAAGCAGTTACTACTGATTAATTTTAAGTATTAATTTTAAGTAAACTTGGTATAAGTTGCAATCAAATATAGTTCATGTCTTTATGCAGTCGCTCATTGAAGTCCCCCCTATGAGCGACTGCATCGCTTTGTCAACGTGCTCATCAGGAGTGAACATCAAGGACAGTCAATCTTAACTATTAGACCATTTTCAGTTATTAAGGCTAAAGATGATTGACTGGTAATTGGGAAGAAGGTAATTGGGAATTGACCAAGGAATTACCGATTAGCGATTACTACGAAACAGTATGTATTTATAACAAGCGTACACAGAAATTAGAATTATCTGATTAGTTATTTATACTGATCAAATTATACTGATCAACTTAATGTCAAGGAACACAAACCAGCTTGTGGTTATTAAAACGATTGACGTAGATAAGCCCACTAAATTCAACTAATATTTACAACTTAATAAGGTTATTATTCACAAGTTTATGCGTTTAATTTAGTTAATTGGTGACCAAATATTTACTGGGCATTGCTTTCAGAGTAAAAAATCTGTTGATAAAGTCAAATTTTTGCCCAGTAAGGCGATAAGCAATTGGGGGTTATTGAGCAGACTATCTACAGAAGAGCTCTTAATCAGTGATATCCAATAAGTTAACTGCCATGGACTATGTCAAGGTTAATGGCAGTTTTACTGTGCTTTTTTTTTCGTTGTTAATGATCAAGTATAACATTTTTTGAATGCTCATATACCTCAAAAAAAAAGTATACATAAATATACAGAAATCATACTAAATCAAACCTGAACGCAAACCTAAACGTAAACCTATGGTCTAAAGAATAGATTTATACACAGCAGGATCGGTAATCTTACCATCTGCTATCATTTCAGAACTTCACCTAGCACAAGTTGCTTAGGAGTTGTTACAGTGAATTAAACCCTTTGCTTAGTTGCATCTACCTTTATATAGATTTATGAGTACTGAACAATTAAATCAAGTTATAGAAGCAATAATTTCTGGCAAGTATTCCTGGGCTTGTGTATTGATATTACGGTTTTCTGGCTACAATCCTTTGCAATATATGCCCTATCGAACTTACAATCGGTTAATCAAACAAAACTATAACTTAGGTAATCGGAATAAAACCTCATCCTCTCAACCATCAAAAATACTCAACAGGTGTTAATCATCAAGACAAGCACAATAAGAAATTACTCAAAAATCCTAGGCCCTAGGCTGTGAACTTTAGATCTTAGGTATTAACCCAGGCATTAAGTCCTAAAACCATTACTCATTAACCAAACACCAAACACCAAACACCAAACCCCTAACTCCTAAAACAAAAATCCTAATACCTATCTTTCAGGAGATTAATTTGACTAACACTCATCTACTTAAAGATCGGAGGAAATTTCCACGTCATATAACCTTACTAAATTATCAGATAGAAGGACTGATTTCCGAACAAAATGATTTAGTAGTTAATCTGAGTCGAGGCGGTGGCAAAATTTACATTAACAAACCCTTAAAAACTGGGGAACATAAAAAAATTAAGTTCTGCTTACCAGGCATAAGTTACACAGCTACTTCTATGGTTAAAATTGCCTGGCAAAGGGAAATTGCTTTAGATTCACCAGCTAAATATGAAGCAGGATTGACGTTTTTAGATATCTCACCAGTCAAGCTTAATACACTATTAGAACGGAAACAACTTATCTTCAGCAATCACTTTCAGTTCAAAGTATTACTGAAAACGTTTGCTGCTGCTGCCTGTATAGTTTCTGCACTTGCTCAGTTAGCTAGTAGTCAAACCGTTGCACCAGGAACTATTCTCAGTATTTTGCTGGAGGGTCTTAATGATCGTATCTCTTGGGTAGCAAGTCAAAATCTCACTGATGAAGCTAGCTTCAGCTGGCAGCAATCTCCTAGGCAGCATCCGATTGGATTTCACTTTAATCAGTCTTTAGTGAGTGTTGATGATTTAGAGTCTGCTCCTGAGCCAATAACGATGGCTAGTTTGGTCTTATTAGGTGCTACATTTCTGATCCCATGTCGTGACCTAGACTAGAGTAGTAATACCAAGTTAGCTTAATTCCCTATGGTGGCAGGATTAGATTAAGGGGTAAGGTTATGATTTTAAGCTTTCTGTTTTTTTTGCCTTGTTTTTAATTTTTTTTATGGCAGTTATTTTTATTAAAAATAAGTATTTTTATTGATGAAATTTAATTAGTTAGCTACAATATAAATATGAGCACTTAGGTTAAATCCCCTGCCTTCAGGTAGGGGATTTCTTAATGGTATTAATTAGTCAATTTACAAAGTATAGGGGTTTGCGAGTTTTTAAGTACATATTTATTTTTTAGGGAACAGGGAACAGCGGATCACCGGAACAGCGGATCGGGAGCATGTCACTTATGCAGCAACATTAGTACTAAGGTAATAGGTAATAGGTAATGGGTAATAGCGTGATTTGCGCGGTCTTGGGGAGGCAGTGCCGCCAAAGGGGGTTCCCCGGAGACGAAACCTGATTACGTTGAGCCTTTATGGTTGGTAGGTTATGCAGAAAAGGGTTAAAACTTATTGATTAGCGTGATTTGCGCGGTCTTGGGGAGGCAGTGCGGTCTTGGGGGTTTCCCCCATGAGCAACTGCCGTGGTTTCCCCCGGAGACCAAACCTTAGACAGGCTCGCCTTTATGGTTGTTCGGCTATGCAGAAAAGGGGTAAAACTTATGGATTAAGGCTCAACTGTCTTACGGTAAATTCAAACCACTCGCTATTGCATCAAGACAAGGCTCAACTGTCTTACGGTAACTTGGCCGTAGGCCACGCTTGGCCGTAGGCCACGCCAAAGGCGAACGCGAACAAACCATGAGCAACTGCCGTGGTTTCCCCCACTCGCGCTTTGCATCAAGACGGTAATAGGTAATAGGTCATCAGGGGAGCTAGTCCTGGATGAATATTTGTACATTATCTATAGCCCCCTCATGGGTAATTGCTTGCTCTACTGGAAAATAGTACTAATGTTTAAGCATTGCAAGACCTGCTCCCCAGCGGATCTGGGAATAGAGCAGTTGGCATCTAAACTAATTTATTTATTCTTGCCAATTAAGAAGTGGACTTTATCTTTTTCACCCCATTTTAATAATTAACTTATCTACAAATTCCTATAAATAAAAAATAATCAGTTAACTATTGACCCATACTTGAACATGAACACACCAGGTATAAATTCCAGGTTGAAGCTTATTTGCTTGTTCGCGTACCGTGGCCGTTCGCGCAGCGTGGCCTACGGCCTTAAGGCCAAGATTCAGAAGATAACTTTTAACCTAGCAACCTAGTAACCTGGTAATAGCGTTTCGGTTTACATATTAATTGTAAACATTGATGGAGAGATGGGCGGATGGGAAGAGAGTTAATTGAGACAAATGCAAGTTGTAAACAATTCCGATGCTATCAGATTTGATATAACCTGTAACCCTGGTTGACTGACAAAAGTTTGCGAGCGAAGCCCTAAAACTCTCTATAGACAAAGGTTCTAGGTCTTACAGGAAATGCACTTATGCATTGATCGTTTTGGGCTTCAGATTTTCAGCTTGATCATTTGCCTTCAAACCTTGCAACTATTGGGCTTCGCCGGGTTCGCTCGGAGAATGCTGAAACCCTTATTGAGCAGTCGATCTGAAATGTTTTGTCAGTCAACCAGCCTGTAACCTATAACCTATAACCGGCAACCTGTAACCTGTAACCTATAACCTGTAACCTGTAACCTGTAACCTGTAACCTGTAACCTGTAACCTGTAACCTGTAACCTGTAACCTGTAACCTGTAACCTATAACCTGTAACCTGTAACCTGTAACCTCCTCACCATCTGTAGCTCGAATAAATCAAATTGGGATCAGGTTTACTTTATGAATAAGATTTAAAGTTATAGCCCTAAAAATAAAGGGATTATAAATACGGATTTTGTACAAAAAGTATTTATACAAAAAATCTACATTAAAAATACATTTTAAGCTTAATTTAAACCTGATGAAAAACACGAGGTTCCTAGGATAAGTTTATAGCCAAAAAAAATTGTAATTGACTGATTGAGCCACCATGAACAACCCTATGGCTATCCCATAAAACCACAGTTTGCTCTTCCAATTGCATCACTATTATGGTCAGCTTTTAGAAGTTTGTTGAGCTGGTTTTGCAAGCTCAACCCAGTCCCAGTGGTAAGTACCTGAAAATAAATAAAGTTAACGTTGTCAACAATTGTCAAGGCATTGAATCCCTCTCTGTTTCGTGTTGCCTTGTCCGAAGGTTCCTTTTCTTAACAGTTTACTTTAATTTTATTCTACTACTTAACCGCTTAACCGCATCTATACTGACAAACCCGTAAAACTGGTGGTAATTCCTAAATTTTAGGATTTTTGTCGGAAATCAGGCAATTTATGCCATCGCTAGAGTTGCTTAGCTCAAAGAGACACAAATTAGCTCTCCACCTAAATGCGAAGTTGGAGTGACTTTTACGGAGATATGACCAGAAGACCTTAATCACTCGTTAGTACCATGACTCAATCCATAGCAAAGACCTATTCCCGTCTGAACGTATTTCTAGCAACTACTGCGACTACTTTGGTTGGTATGCTGGCGACTACTGGTGCAGCTAATGCAGCTAGTATCACCCATACTCAGACCATTGAATGGCGACCGACAACTGTTGATAAATCTTTCATTCTCCCCAAATTCGATGAGGCTTTGGGGACTCTCGAAAGTGTCACGATTGACCTGATCGGATTTGTCAAGGGAAATGCCCGTGCGGAAAGCCAGGAAGGCGCTCCAAGTACAGTAACCTTGGATCTGGCATCTAAAATTGCCTTAATCTTGAGTGAACCTGATATTACCCTAGTTGAAGTGAAGCCCCTAGTTTCAGAACAGGTTGGTCTCTCTAGCTATGACGGTGTACTTGATTTCGCAGGATCTTCTGGAGTCACATTGCCTGAGCGTACCGCTTCGGATAGCACAAGTAATACGTTTATGTCTGGGGACTCTGAGTTGAGTTACTTTTTAGGATCTGGAGACCAGGACTTTATATTCAAAGCGCTTGGTACTTCCACAGTAACGGGTGCGGGCAATTTGCTTTCTGGGTTCCAGACACAGGTAGCAGGGGAAGTTACATTGACCTACGACTACCAGTCGGTGCCAGAACCTACCAGTGTTATCGCTCTTGGTTTGGTAGGACTGGGGTTGTTGACACAAACCAAACGAACTAGGAAGAGTTGAAAATTATTTAATATTGCTTTTGCCATAGTGTATCGACCGAAGTTTCACTGAACTGGAAACTTCGGTTTTATATTGTTTAGTGATTAGTCATCTGGTAAGCATATGCGCACTTATCACAGGCTAGAAGCCTGTGCCACGCACGCGTGCGCGTTCAGCTATCAGCTATCAGCTATCAGCCTTTGGCTGAGCGCTGACGGCTGATAGCTTACGTCATCTGACCAATGAACAATGGCTAATCACTAATCACTAATCACTAATCACTAATCACTAATCACTAATCACTAATCACCCTTTGAAGAAACTATTCCCACTCTATGGTTCCAGGAGGTTTAGAGGTAATATCATAGACTACCCGATTAACTCCCTTGACTTCATTAACAATCCGGTTGGAAATAGTTTCAAGTAAGTCATAAGGTACTCGTGACCAGTCAGCGGTCATACCATCTTCACTGGAAACAAAGCGCAATACAATCGGATGAGCGTAAGTGCGCTTGTCCCCCATTACTCCGACACTGCGTATTGGGAGCAATACGGCAAAGGCTTGCCAAAAGTCGTTATACATCCCCTGTCGGCGAATTTCATCTCGAACGATGAAATCAGCATCTCGCAGAATATTCAACCGTTCTGGGGTCACTTCACCAATGATGCGAATCGCCAACCCTGGTCCGGGGAAGGGATGTCGGCGCACAATCGCTTCTGGCAAGTGGAGGTCACGACCGAGTTGGCGCACTTCGTCTTTAAATAGCTTGCGTAATGGTTCTACCAACTTGAAGCGCAGGTTTTTAGGTAAGCCTCCGACATTGTGATGGCTCTTGATTTTCACAGCTACCCGCTCACCGGTTTTGGGATCAACGTTAGTATGGGCTGATTCAATCACATCGGGATAGAGGGTACCCTGAGCTAAATAATCAAATGGACCAAGACGCTGGGATTCTTCTTCAAAGACGCGAATGAATTCGTGACCGATGCGGCGACGCTTTTCTTCTGGGTCAGTGACACCAGCAAGGCGAGCCAAAAAGCGATCGCGAGCGTTCACATACTCTACTCGAATACAAAATTCTTCCTCAAATAGCTTCACCAACTGCTCTGGTTCCCCTTTGCGCATGAAGCCTTGGTCAATAAACATACAAGTTAGTTTATCCCCAATGGCGCGATGGAGTAAGAAAGCAAGGGTAGAGGAATCTACTCCACCAGACAGAGCCAGCAGAACCCGTTTGTCCCCTACCTTGGCACGCACTTCTCGAATCGCTTCCTCGATAAAAGCAGCAGTGGTCCAAGTGGGTTCACACTCGCAGATGTTGTAAACAAAGTTACGGATTAGGGCAAGACCATCGGTTGAATGCACAACCTCTGGATGGAATTGCACGCCATAAAGTTTTTTCTGATAGTTAGCGATGGTCGCACAAGGGGTATTCTGAGTATGGGCAAGGACTTCAAACCCATCTGGCAAAGTCACACAGGAATCCCCGTGGCTCATCCACATGGTTGAGTGGTCTCGCACATTGCTCAGTAAGTCAGTGGGGTGATCAATTAGTAAGGCGGCTTTACCATACTCAGCTTTTTTTGCCCTGGTAACTGTTCCACCTAGTTGTTGCACCATCAACTGCATCCCATAGCAAACCCCTAGCACGGGTATACCTAGATTCCAAATTTCTGGGTCACATAGGGGAGCACCATCGTCATAGACGGAATTGGGGCCTCCAGATAGAATGATGCCCTTGGGATGAAGCTGCTGTAGCTGTTCAGCTGTGGTCTGATAGGATAGCACCTCGGAGTAAACGTTAGTCTCGCGAATGCGACGAGCAATCAGTTCCGAGTATTGAGAGCCGAAGTCCAGAATCACAATCATCTGGCGATTCAACTGCTCTGCTAGAGAGGCTACAGCCAATGCCTCTTTCTGGTAAGATAGTTTGTTGGTCCTTAGGGTTACTGCTGTGTTCGTCATGTTTAGTTGTGTGAATGTACGAACAGGTCGCTGCCTAGGTGTTCTTCTTGGCAGCATAAATTGATTGCTATGAACAGATAGGTTGAAAGCTGATGGTTTCCGTAAATTAATCCTTCAACGCCCCAACACTTTGATGTGGATGGTAGCGCTGGCATTAACCAGTTAGTCTGAGTCGTAGACTCTCATCGACGATACAGAACTCAATCTGTTTACGGTTATGTCAGTTTCCACTCCCACACGCACTTCATAGACCTGCCTGGCAGTGGTATGTCTGTTGACACTCTCGTGACTTCTAGTCATGAGATTTTTCAGGGTTTCAGTCTATATGTCCTGAAATGCGAAGTTTCAGCTGATAATCAAGTTAATTTATCATACATTGGGTTCGGCTACAAGATCCGCCCGCCAATGTATTAAGATTTATAAAAATTTATCACAAATTTGAAATTAATGTGCAACCTGTGGGACTGGTAACAATAATTTTGCGATCGCGATCGAACAATACAGAGCCGACCTGGATATGGTGCTCACTGTGTTTGCGGATGTAGTCAAAGCAGCGTTGGTCAATGGTTAATGCGATCGCATGATAAACCTGATTTACCCAATCAGTGCCCTGAGTCTGATCCCATTGACGCAGACAATTGAGAGCAGCTTCAGTGGTTTGACTGCCAAATACTTGCCTGATCAGTGGGGTTGGTACTCCTAACTGCGCACAGTGAGCGGTGATAATTTCCAGTCGTCCATCAGCTAGGTGGTGGTGAGTATGAAAAATTCCTCCTGCCAGTTTAATTAACTTACCATGATAGCCAAATAACAAAATTTCTGGCACCTGGCAGTATCCAGCTGCTACCAACAATGGTCCAAGCCAATTAGCTGTTTTAACCAGCCGCTCGGGATTAATCCCCAAGCCTCGCGCCAAATCTAAGCCATTTTCTCCCACACAGAACACTAGTGTTGATGAATGTGAGGAGGATTGCTCTTTTAGCAATTTGCTGGCTTTTGCTTTTAATTCCTCCTGGTAAGCAGCTAATTGACCAGGAGCACTCAGAGGCTGGGAAATGCCAGTAGTTCCTAGTAGGGAAAGTCCTTCTACTACACCAAAGGCAGAATTAGAAGTACGCTGTGCCAACTTCCGCCCTTCCGGCAAGATAATCGTCACCTGAATTTTCTCTGGCGCTACTAGCAGACAACTCAAGTTATGGTGCAATAGTTTCTTAGCGTAAGCATAGATGGCTGGTTTCCCTCCGGCATTGATTTGTCGTCCAATTCCTTCACCCCCTAATAACTGTATCGATTCAGTTTGCTCCGAGGAACCCCATTCTACGACTGCCCAAATCGGGGTATTACGGGTAAGGTCAAGGTTATCACCAGGGTTAGAGTGAGTGATAGCTAGCGCTACCCCTTCTCGAATCCTAGCCACTTGCTCAATGGGAATGTCTGCGGTTTCAGGAGGGTTAATTAAGTCCACTGATACCGTTTCCAAGGGTTGGCCGTTGCGTAACTGATGGAGGGCGGCTATTGCTGAGGCACAGGCGAATACAGGTAAGGTATATCCAGATTGAGGTAGGGAGGTCGTCATCTAAACAGGTGAAATTTGCGGACGCTTAGTTCTTCATTGTCTAATTGGTAATTTGTAGTTACCGTAATCGGTAACTACAAATTACCAACTATAGCTTTTTCAAGATAGTTCGGTAATACATTATTTCCGGTAAAGTTTGATTTGCTAGGGATTTTTTAATTAGTTTTTTCAAGTTTAAATTAACAATACTAATCCGTGTAGGAATTGTGATAATTTGTGATGCCATATTCCCTATTCCCTACGGGTGAATCTCAATGCAGGCAAAAACAATCTTCCGCAAGAGAATGCTAATATAGAATGCTAATATCATATTATGACAATTACCCTTGATACAAATCTCCCCCATCTCCCCCATCTCCCCATCTCCCCATCTCCCCACCGTGCCCACACTTCCTTTAGTTAATAGATTTATAATAAAAAGATGCACCCACTCCCTACTCCCTACTCCCTACTCCCTACTCCCTACTCCCTTTGCTATATTCTCAAGGGTTTGATATAAGGCTTGAGTATGTATCCAACCTACAAAACCACTGTAGAGACAGTCTCCTTCAGGGCTAGCTACAAATACATGGTGTATTAGTAAAGGATTCTTCCAAGTCCGAATGGAAATGCCATTTTTAAATGTTATATAGGTCTTGGCTCGGTGAAAATTTCGACCATGACCATCGGTCATACCTGGGACTGAGTGTAATTGTTGAATTAAGCTAGTAATAAAGTCTCCTGGTGGAGGAGATTTTGTGATAACTGGATTCGCCCAAAATTTCTGGATTTCTGCTGCGACTAACGGATGATTTTTCAGAGCAGCATGACGCAGATTAGGTAAACAAACGAATTGACTAGGAGAAAACTTGGTTGTCTGTATTGTAATCGTACCGTCGCTACCGTGATCACTATCACCAGCTATTACTAATGTGGGAATCACTGCGCCAATGGACTCTGCTAGTTGTCGGCGGTTGATACCTAAATCCTTTGCGATACCAATACCAATGCCCAAGGGGTCAATAATTCTAGCTAGATCTGCACCACCAATAGGAGAACCAATCAACACTAAGGATTCTACTTGTGACCACCAGTCTTGGTGACGACTGAGGAGTTCTAGCCAAATTAAGCCACCCATGGAATGAGCAATAATTCGGATTGGTGTTTGGGGATATGTGACAATGGTATCTAAGACGATGTGTTCGAGTTGGTTGATTAGGGGTTCTATCCAGAGCCAGGTTTTGAACCAACCGAGATCGGGAGCAATGATGGCAGTGCGGGATGTGGCTATGGATTGGGCAAGGCTTGCCATCGCTTTAGAGGTATCCGCCCATCCGTGTTGTGCGTATAGAAGAAAATCTGGTTTATCGGTCATTGCCCCTAAATCTAGGATACTGGTAGTTTCTTCTCGATTTTAGGTAGGGGAGTAAACCATGAGTCAGTAATTGTGACAATCCCTTGAGGGTCACATAATAGGCTTTCCAAGAAAAGGAATGCACCCTAACCGTTGCAGTATCACTGGATTCTTGGAAAGAGATGCTGCATAGCATTAGCTACAAGGGCTGAGGGACTTATTCCGGAATAGATATAACCTATTACCAAAACTGTTTGAAACCCCATGGTTCCAGCAATGATGAATACTGTAGACTATCTCCGGATTAGCTTGATTGACCGCTGCAATTTCCGTTGTCAGTACTGTATGCCTCAAGGAGCAGAACTTGACTATATCCTACGCCAAGAATTACTCACTGACCAAGAACTGCTGACTCTGCTCAAGGAGGTGTTTATCCCGGTAGGGTTTAGAAAGTTTCGCCTCACGGGAGGTGAACCCCTATTGCGTCCAGGTGTAGTGGAGTTAGTTAGAGCGATCGCATCTTTACCAGAAACACAAGATTTAGCGATGACTACCAATGCCTTTTTACTGGCTGGTATGGCAAAGGAACTCTACCAAGCGGGTTTACGGCGGATTAATATTAGTCTGGACTCCCTCAATCGAGAGACATTTGACAAAATTATTGGCAATCGGGGACGTTCGCGCTGGGAACAAACTTGGGAAGGGATAAAAGCTGCCCATCAGGTTGGATTTGACCCGTTAAAGCTAAATGTGGTGGTAATTCCAGGAACTAATGACCAGGAAGTGCTGGATTTAGCTGCTCTAACCATTGAGCGCTCCTGGCACGTTCGATTTATCGAGTTTATGCCCATCGGGAACTCCCAGCTATTTGGTGAGCGGGCGTGGGTACCTTCGGAAGAATTACGGCAACGGATTCACTTACGCTGGGGTTTGATAGAATCCAGTGTCCGGGGTAATGGCCCAGCTGATGTGTTCCAGATTCCTGGTGCCAAGGGCACCCTGGGATTTATTAGTCAGATGTCAGAATGTTTTTGCGATCGCTGCAATCGGATGCGTCTATCTGCTGATGGTTGGCTGCGTCCCTGCCTACTTAATGAACAAGGTCAAGTTGACTTAAAAACTGCTCTACGCAGCGGCGTTGATACCGCTGACTTAAGAGAGCAGGTCAGACAGTTGCTGATGATTAAACCAGAAATCAACTTCAAGGAGAGAGACTCTGGTACTGATAGTTCATATACAAGGACGATGTCACAAATTGGCGGATAGTTTTTTAGGTTACAGGTTAGCAGGTTAGCAGGTTAGCAGGTTAGTCAGGTTGAAGGTTGAAGGTTATTTAGGTTGAAGGTTGAAGGTTATTTAGGTTGAAGGTTGCAGGTTACTCCGGTTGAAGGTTGAAGGTTACTCCGGTTGAAGGTTGCAGGTTACAGGTGTTCTTGGTCTTGGTTACAGGTTAGCTGGTTCGAGCTTAGTAGGTTCGAGGTTAGAACCTTGGCCTTTCGGCCACGCGTGCGCGTTCAACCTTCAACCTGTTAACTTTCAACGGTTGTCAACCTTCAACCTGTTAACCTTCAACGGTTGTCAACTTTCAACCTGTTAACTTTCAACCTGTTAACCTTCAACCTGTTAACCTTCAACTCAAGCCGAACCTTCAACTCGGGTTAGACTTTCCTGGAGTAGTACTCAACCACCAGTAGCTCGTTAATTTGTAATGCTACCCATTCCCGATCAATAATCCCATTCACCTTCCCGGTGAAGGTGTTCTTATCAAACTCTAAATGGCTAGGAAGGTTTGCTAAGCCAGGAAATTCCAAGTTGCGTTCTACTAGACGGCGGGATTGATCACGGTTTCTAACCGCAATCACATCGCCAGGGCGACACTGATAGCTAGCAATATTAACTACTTGACCATTTACAGTAACATGACCGTGATTCACGAGCTGACGAGCCGCTGGGATGGTACCTCCCATACCCATGCGGAAGACTGTGTTATCCAGTCGCATCTCTAGCAGTTGCAGCAAAGCTTGTCCAGTGGAACCGGTGGCTCGACGAGCTTTACGGACATAGCGAATTAACTGCTTTTCAGTCACTCCGTAGTTATAGCGCAGTTTCTGCTTTTCTTCGAGACGGATCGCATATTCTGAGCGTTTCCGACGGTTTTGACCATGTTGACCAGGGGGATAGGCACGGCGGGGTGTTTTACGACTTAAACCGGGCAAATCACCCAGACGGCGAACGACCCGCAGACGCGGGCCTCTATATCGGGACATATAACTTCCTCTGTACTATCTTGTGTACTATCTTTACTAAAGATTTCCCAAAACTATTATCATACAATTTATTAGGGCAGTGGGGATAAGGAAATTGCCATGGGGAAAATTTCCAGCAGGTGTTAGGTCAATAGCCCTATCTACGGAAATTTCTATACTGCAAACCACCTTAGTGCTATATAACGGGATTAGCGCTACCCAACCCATACGCGATCGCTTCACGAAAGAAGGCGGGGTAAAGGCTTTGACGCAACTACCCTAAATAATCACTTCTAGGTTTATATCATGTCCGGATAATTAGTGATAAAAAAAAACCTTATTCCTTTACTTCTGCCAAATGGCTTCGATTGGGCACAAGCGTGTAAGTATTCAACCGGAGATGATATTAGTGACCAAGGACGTAATTAAAAATCAGCGGAGCTACAATTGATGCATCCGATTCAATCACGTAACTAGGGGTGTCCGTATCAAGTTTGCCCCAACTAATCTTTTCACTAGGTAGTGCGCCACTGTAGGAACCGTATGAGGTGGTACAATCACTAATTTGGGCGAAGTAACTCCACAACTTACAGTCTTCCTTGAGATCCTGGTGGATCAGTGGCACAACGCAGATGGGAAAATCTCCAGCAATTCCACCCCCAATTTGAAAGAACCCCATGGAAAAATCTCTAGTATTTTCCTTATACCAATTCACAAGAAATACCATCAGCTCAAGACCGCTACGCACAACATTCAAGCGACTGATATTGCCTTTGATAACTTCAGAAACAAAGGAATTTACCAGAGTTTAATCCTCCCATCCAGGAACAAAAATAGGAATTTGTTTCTGCCATGCTGCGATCACCCATGAGTCACGAGGATCAATTTCATAAGAGTCTTTCAGCTCTTGACTTTCAAGAAGTTGATAAATGAACTCGTATGGGAAAAAGCTTTGGCCAGATTGATCAGCTGCTTGCCACAGTTTTAGCATATGCCGATCAATTTTTCTCATCGCTTCTTCTTCAGGGATACAGGTATCAGTAACTCGATTCATACCGGACTCAAAAAGAACCTTTTCCTCTTCTGGTTTCAGTGAACGATAATCCGGTACTTTCTTATATAGGACTTACGCATTTGCCCCCTAAATCCCCCAATTCTGGGGGACTTTGACATCATTACCCCCCAAAATTGGGGGGCTAGGGGGGCGAAATCCACTTAACCGCGTAAGTCCTGTTATATTGAGAGTGGGCAACTAGATTGAAGATATCCTCTTCAAGATTCGCTCCGGTACAGCAAATAGCATGTACCTTGTCTTGGCGAATCATTTCAGCCAGAGAGATACCCAGCTCTCCTGTACTCATGGCCCCAGCCATAGTCAGGAACATTTTATTACCAGATTCCAGGTGTTTCACCCATCCTTCAGCCGCCTCAACACACACGGCTGCATTAAAGTGTCGAAAATTTCTGTTCATGAACTCTCGAATCATAGTTTTTCCTCCAATAGTGGGTCTTACATTTGAGTACTTTACAGAACTATAGATAAACGTTTTATAAACAGCAAAATCACCCATTGATAAAATGGTAAAAAATCGGAAGCAGCAGTTAGTTAACAGCCTTGATAAAAACTTGCTACTGCCAACTGAAACTCTCCCTCAGCTAAAGCACGAAGGAAACAAGCTAGGATATCAAGTCTTCATATAATTGAAAACATAGTACCGTTGGCTCCGGAGCAAAACTCCCAGGGCTGACTTTGACTATACTTAAGCCTTGATGCAGTCTCTCAAGGGGAAGCAGCTAGGGTTTTTTTCACCACCAAACACTGCTAGAAAATCCTGATCTAGTTAACTAGCTTTTGACGTTTATGATTCCTCGTCACAAATTTAGTAGACAAGGGGAATCACGCCCCTAAGTTATGTTCATCCCCGGCGCTTGTACACAAGGGGTTTCAACTGCGTTTGAGATCAAGAAATACCTGATCACCAGCAACGCTTCTCGATTTGGTGTTGTTTTTAACAATTATCACGATCTCTGATTATATATCAATCTGGTAACACCTGTGTTGAAGGTTACTGCTGGAGCGGACAGGGAAATAAGTGACCTCCCTGATCTGGCGTTGCTCCTGTTGTGGGATGATTGAAGCGAATGGACAGCCAATAAGTGTTTTGCTATGGTTAGTCTTAAATCTAGAATAGCATCGGCTGTTGATTTGAGGCACTGATGGCCTGTTCATCGATTACTTTTATCTGAGTCCTGATACGATTTACACCATGACAGACTTGATTAGTGAAATTTTAAGTAAAGTAGGGTCAGTTGCTCCTCAAGTACCGCCATACTTTGAGTCCCTAGAAACCTACGCTGTTAAGAAAGTTTCCGATGCTGACACGATTGATGTGATTGATGGCTCCGGAGAAGAGATTACAGTGCGCTTCGTTTACATTGATGCACCAGAAACTCCTAAGGGGTGGGGTTACAAAAAACTTGAGGATAAAAATCAGGACAATGCGCTCTATCAAAGTCAATTTAAGTGGGGCAATGAAGGTAAAGACTGGGTCAAACATTTGGTAGAAGAAAACGGTAATAAAGTTAAATTGAGAATTACCGACATCGACACTCGCTACAATCGTAGCATTGGCGAAGTTTACTTATTGGATGGCACCTTTCTTCAGCATAGTTTAGTAAAAGAAGGATTAGCACTGATTTATTACGATTATTTTAGTAAGTGCCCTCGGGAGATGGCTATCTCTCTTCTGTTGGCAGAGGCAGATGCGGAAGGCCAAGGCAAAGGGTTATGGCAAGAACCGAAGTCAGGATTTATCCAGCCTTGGCTGTTTCGTCCCCTTAAGAAAAAGCAAAAAGCCTTGCTTGGAGACCCAGATGCATATCAGCAGCTTACAGAAAAAATTCAAACCCTCTGTGAAGACCTAGAAGCTGGCAAGATGACTAAAGATCAGTTTGAGGATACGTTTAAGGAGACGCTGAAGTAATACTATCAATTGGGTGCATCTCATATTTGTAAAAAAGAAGGGAAGTGTGGGGAGATGGGGAGATGGGGAGATAGGGAGATGGGGAGATGGGGAGATAGGGAGATGGGGAGATAGGGAGATGGGGAGATGGGGAGATTTTTATTATGGGTAATTATCCGTAAGCATTCAGCTATCAGCATTCAGCTATCAGCATTCAGCATTCAGCATTCAGCTATCAGCATTCAGCATTCAGCTATCAGCTATCAGCTTATGCGCAATGGGCTTTTACTCAGACTTTCAATTCTCATGCTTCTCTATCAATATTAAATTCTCCCGTTCCCCTAGCGTGGCCATAGGCCAAAGAAGTTTATTTTAAGCTGAACGCGCACGCGTGAGCTAAAAGCTCACGGCTGACGGCTGACTGCTGTTCGCGTAGCGTGCGCGTAGCGCATATGCTTACAATTATCCTAACATGATATAAGTTGATAAACTGATAAACAGTTAATATATCAATTATCAATGAATTGTGATAATTTTTGTTACCTACTCCCTACTTCCTACTCCCTGTTACCTACTCCCTGTTACCTACTCCCTACTCCCTACTCCCTGTTCCCTGTTTCCTGTTCCCTGTTCCCTTGGATATATAGATTTAAGCTACTAGCTAAACAAATTACCATTCTAATCGTTAGATTATAACTAATTATTACAATTTATGTAAATTGCCTTGATTTTTTTGTTTTTTTTCTTGACAAGAATAGTAGCCATTGGTTATACTATAATCATTGGAAAAAGAGCCGCGCTCATCGGCCACCAACCTGGAAGCGCGGCTCTCCCCCCCAAGTTACATGGAGGTAATTCTATAATAATGGCAAAACAGCGATTCGTTTATCATCCCATCGATTATCACGAAGCGATGGAGCGCCTTGAGCAGCTTGCACAACAAAGGGAGTCGGAGGGAGAAAATTCCTATCCCTATCCCATAACGGAGCGCGAGCAAATCCTAATCCGACTGTACAGTTACTCCGAATTGCGTATGACACCGCAACGGTTTTACAATAAGTGGGACTTGAGTCGGGAAGATATGGCCTTGATCTGCTCCTGCTCCGTTCACACTGTTAACGGCTGGTTTAACACCAGTCGTCGCTGTTACCCTCTGACTCCTGGTTACTTGCGCCATCTGGCCATTATGGATTTCTTGTTGGAGGATTTCGAGACAATTTCTAAACCGTTATTGGAGCGATGCAGCGCGGTCTTGGGGGTTTCCCCCATGAGCGACTGCATCAAGACAGCGATTGTTCTCGAAGGAAGGCAGAATTAAGAATTAAGAATTAAGAATGTAGAATTCCAGATTATACATTCTTAATTAAAAAAGCTTGAAGGTTTAAGGTTGAAAAGTTAAGGTTGAAGGTTGTTTGTCAGAATGTAGAATGTAGAATGCATAATTATACATTCTACATTCTTAATTATACATTCTACATTCAAATCTATTCCCATGGTTAGATTTGTACAAGTCAAACAGGGATGCTAGACTGGATTTAATGTAACCTAAAATGACTCTCCCAAGGTTTTAGACTTTGGGAGTGCTTTACTGGCTGTTAAGCAATTTACTATATTTTATAATACTTATCAAGCCTTTTTAAGAGCTTATTGATAATAGCTAGCAGTTATCAATTGGGTGAGGTAAATCAGTTGAGAATTTTAGGAAATAGGAAACAGAGAACAGCTAAAAAATCCTGTATACTTGATTACTATCAGAACTACCGTAATTTTGCTAATTGCCCCTGAGCAAACTTCCGCAGTTTAGGATCGGGGTCATGCTCTGCTCTATCCTGCAATAAGGATCGGGTTTGGGAATGGTTAGGATAATATTTCAGGATGGCCTGAAGGGCTACTTGTCGAGGATTGACATTGTCGTAATCCTCGTCTTGATCACGCTCAAAGGGGTCATTGAGAGTGCGATGCTCTGAAAGAGCCGCTACGCGAACGCATAAAAATTCCCATAACCAAGGCTGATCGTGCCAACCTAGAGCTAACTGTTCAATTGCTTTAGCTCGCACCAACCAATGCTGATCACAGCGAGCCCATTCTTGAAGTATGGCTAAGGTATCTGGGTGGTCTTTGTAACCTAGAGCTAACTGTTCAATTGCTCTAAGTCGCACATAGCAATAAGTATCAGAGCGAGCCGATTCTTGCAGTAGGGCTAAGGTATCTGGGTGGTCTTTGTAACCTAGAGCTAACTGTTCAATTGCTGTACCTCGCACGAACAAATCAGTATCAGAGCGAGCCCATTTTTGAAGTAGGCGTAAGGTATCTGGATGGTCTTGCCAATGGGTGGCTACTGCTACAACAGCTTGAGTATGAAGATCACGGACTAAATTGGCCTGATATCCATATGGGTCATAATCATAATTTAGATCATAAAAAATTAAGTCTTTGAAGCGATTCAGTAATCGAGCATCCGTTGATTTAATTTCATACCGATTCCTAACTTCAGACAAACAATCCGCTGCCATAAATAAATTATTAAACTTATTACATTCTCTATCTTGTGCCATCAAATACTCAATAATTTCTCCAGCTTTGTTGGAATCAATCATGCCCACAATCAACCTGAGCACTTCATGCCAAGATTCATCCGGCCAGTGCTGACCAAAGACTTCAGTTTTCAACTGTTCTAGGGAAATCTCCTGTTTTTTTTCAAATTTCCTGACAAATTCCCAAGCACAGAAATATTCCAAAAATGTCCGATGCACAAAGGCGTAATAATTGGCTCCCATGAAACACAAAATAAAATTGCGGGTGCGCAACTGATTAATCATTACCTTAGCAACGGCTCTGGGATTAGTAACGTCTCGTAATTTCAGCTCCTCTTTGATAATCGTTTCTAAATCCTCTCCACTAATCATATTTCCCGCTAACCCTGCTTGATTACCCTGCATTAAATCTGCTACTTTTCCTAGCATCTGTTGCTTATCTTTATAATCAATAGTCTTGGGATCAACACGATTATCTTCTAGTAATGCTCGCTCTACATCCCATTGATAAAGCAGTAATCGAGACGCTTGGTTATAGAGTTCAGAACGGTCACGAGGCAATTCTTGATTGCGGTTCAGGATTGCCATCATAGTTAGTAATAGGGGATTTACCGCCAGTTGTCGAATTGGGTATGATGTGTTTATTGCTTTGTGTAAGCGCTCCTGTTTCCTAACTTTATCGGCTTGATTCGTAAAGGTTAACTCATGCCAGTGCTCGATAAAGGTTTGAATTTGTTCTGACTCCAAGTCTTGGAGCATAACATGACGAAAATAAGCATTTCGTAGCCGTTGGGGTTTATAACCAATTACCCGAGATGTAACAATTACTCGTACCTTAGGATAGGTATTGCTAAAGCGATGAATATCGGTAATCACATCTTCTCGTTTCCCTGGCTCAAAGACTTCATCCAAGCCATGGCCGTTGGCCACGCTACGCGAACAAACATCACTAATACCTTACCAGCCTTTAACTGGTGATGCAGTTGATGTTGATTCAGATGACAGATGGAGCCACTGCTTTGATGGCAGAATTCCAAGAAGTTATTACACTGTCCACTATCGCGATTGCGGATATAGGTGCGTAATTCAATCAGTAAGGGAATTGGTATAGAAAGGGCAGTAGTCAAATCTGTTCTTGCCCAATTTAATGCTAAATATTGCAGCAAAGTAGATTTACCGGAGCCTGGGTCTCCTAAAACTACGAAATAGGGATAGCCTTGAGAGTCATTAATAACATCCAATACGGATTTAACCGGCTGTTGATGATAAGCGTCTTTAGCTCGTTTCAACTCCTCTATATCAATAGTTATTTCTAGTTGACCACTGTCTCCCAGTTGTTTATAATATTCTTTAGGAAGTTCATGAATAGCTGACGGCATCAGGTCATGAACCTCTCGCACATTTTGGGGGATAAATATCTTCCAGAGTTTTAGTTCGTTATAGGCATAGCCACTGGTATCTAAACTATCCAAGCCGAGATTACCGTAGCGCTCTAAAAGTGCTTCTTGATAGGTGCTTAAGTCAAAGTCTGGGATAATGCCTGCTGTAGCTTTAGTGTTGTTTGCGATTAGCCCGAAGGGCTACGCTACGCGATCGCATCCAAGGTTTGGGAATCTCGGATAGGCCGTAACTGATCCGATTCCCGGATGATAGTTTGTACTTGCTTGAGATACTGTCTACCAATATACTTCCAACGAAATTCTTCCGGTAATGGTAATAACTTAAGCTCAATCCAAGTCTTGGCTAATGTCTCGGTATCTATTTGTTGACAGCCATACTTAAACGCACTTCCTAGGATAGCTTTAATGGATTTGTTCTTAATATACTGCTTGAGGGGTTTAGTATACTGTTTTAATTCTTGCTTAGATAAATCAGCATCTTCCAATTCCTTTTCCACTAAGGCTACAAATTCTTTTAAGGCTTTACCGAAGAGTTTTTTCTGGGTATTTTGATCCGATAGTCCAGTATACTCTTTGATAGACTCTTTGAAGAAGTCTTTGGTGTAGTCTTCTAGAGCGTCTTTGGCCAAGGGACCGATCACTTCTTTGGCGAGATAGCCACCGGCACTAGAAATTCCCCAAATTGCTAACCAATCCAGCATGATATTGGTAGTTGTTTTTTGATTTATTTATCATTATAGAGGAAAGGGAGTAGGGAGTAGTAGGGAGTCGGGAGTCGGGAACAGGGAGTTTGACCCGGTGGTGCGTTACGGGCCGGGCTGTCTCAACCGATGTCAAGAGGCGTAAAATCAAGGGGAGCCCGTCCCTAACACACCCTACGCAACTTGACATGGGGTTTGGATATTTGAGCTGCGGGGGCACGTTC
Source organism: Moorena sp. SIO3E8 (assembly GCF_010692445.1). NCBI lineage: Bacteria > Bacillati > Cyanobacteriota > Cyanophyceae > Coleofasciculales > Coleofasciculaceae > Moorena > Moorena sp. SIO3E8. The sequence goes on from NZ_JAAHHM010000034.1 coordinate 38,891, forward strand.
TTTTTGGTATTATCAATACTTAAGCGTACACGGAGCAACTTTCGATGTCGCTGTAATTTAATCTAAGCAATAGGTTCAGGCATTTTATCCAACTGGTCTGTACCCAGTAGTACATACATTAGTAATGACAATTTGGCACATGAGGCAAGAAGTGTTATTTGTATCTGTTGGACTTGGATTGGTAATTTTAGCCAGTCATGAGACCCCTGCACATGCACAACTCGAACAAAGTCCTATTGACATACGCTCTGAAAACAAAGTAGATAGTCTACCTTCCCTAAATTTCACCTACAGTGATGACACTGAACTAGCAATAATTAATACTGGTTCACCCGACGAGTTCGGCACTATTGAAGCAGTTGTAGAGGATGGTGCAGGTATTCTGGAGTTTGAATCTGAAGAATTTGAACTTAAGCAGTTTCACTTCCATTCGCCCAGTGAGAACACACTGGATGGACAAGCTTTTCCAGGGGAATTGCACCTGGTTCATGAAAGTGATGATGGTGATTTATTAGTAGTTGCCAGATGGATTGAAGAAGGTAAATTCAACGTATTGCTAGACCCAATATTTTCAAATTTACCGCCACAAGAAACGAGTACTGAGATTCCCATCAATAACTTTGAGCTGAGTAGTTTATTACCCAATGATCTATCCTCATATCAATTTACTGGCTCATTGACAACGCCACCCTTTACTGAGGGCGTAAAATGGGTTGTGCTGAACGAAACACTCGAATTGTCCCAAGGGCAACTTGACAATTTTCAGACGCTCTTTCCCAATGGCAATGCTCGCGATGTACAATCCCTCAATAGTCGGATCGTTCAGACTGATATTGTAGCATCTAGTGCCGTTCCCGAACCCGCTTCTACCCTTTCTCTTATTGCTTTGGGTGTTATTGCAGCTGGCGGCACATTGAAAAAGCAGACAGCATAAAGAGCTGACTCAATAGCTGTTTAAGGGAGGTCGCCATCTCCTTTATCCAGGGGTTTTTTGAGCCTGGTAGACTCAATTTGTATATAGGGAATTTCTTTATTACAAATTGAGTCTACGGGTGCTGTATCACCTTCTGTGTCTAGGTTCTCAGTCTTTAGTTTATCTGCCCATTTACGACTTGCCCCTTACGATCGGCGGCAAAGGCTAAATGCTTAGCGACAGTTGCTAAAATCAAAGTCATGAGTCGGACAAAAATTGAGGTAATCTCATGTCTGTTGCCAAACCCTTATTTGAGCAGGTTATTCTCCCTCATCCGGCCAAAGAAACCCTGCCAACCATGTATGATTTACCCAGTGAAGATCCCGAGGAGCCGGGTTTGCCTGACGAATTTCATCTTTGGCAGCCACAACTGTGTACTGAGACCTTTCGCCCTCCCAATTATGAGAGCGAAAGGGTGTTTGTCGCCAGTGACTTAAATTTATATTATGACCCCAAACATACCGCTTGGTACAAACGACCGGATTGGTTTGCTGTAGTGGGGATTTCCCGATTCTACCAGGAACGAGAGCTCAGAATGAGTTATGTGATCTGGCAAGAAGACGTCAGACCAATTGTGGCCATAGAGTTGCTCTCTGCTAGTACCAAAGATCAAGACCTTGGTTACAGTGAACGAACGGGAGAAGCACCAACCAAATGGGAAGTGTACGAGCAAATTTTAGCAATTCCCTACTATGTTACCTTTGACCGAGTCAGTAACGAATTACAACTTTTTCAGTTAGATGGTGGCAGCTATCAACCCCAAACCATAGACAATTCCAAATTTTGGATGCCTGAGTTGCAATTGGGTTTAGGACTATGGCTTGGGGAATATCGGGGATTGAATCGGTTGTGGCTACGTTGGTATGATCAACAGGGGAATTGGATTCCTACTGAGGCAGAACGAACCGAACTCGAACGCCAACGAGCTGAACAGGAACGGCAACGAGCTGAACTCGAACGGCAACGAGCTGAACTGGCTCAACAACGAGCTGAACAGGAACACCAACGAGCTGAACTGGCTCAACAACGAGCTGAACAATTAGCAGAACGGTTACGAGAGATGGGTATTAATCCCGATGAAATTTAACCTCTGTCTGAGTTGGTGGGTGTATGTCATTTAAGCTGTTTGACCCGCTGGTGGGTGAGATTATGTTCGGATAATTGGGGACAATACTGATAGATTGGCAATCTTTTTCAGTGCTACTGACACTGACGATAATTCCTTAAACGCAGTGCATGGCGAAAATTCGGAAAACCGTTGTGAACACGATTGGGTTAAATCCAGATTACCTGATTCCCGTTCCCAAAGAGACAATTCCGAAAACAGGGATTGGCAAAATTCAGCGCCAGGAATTGAGAAAAAGATTTGAGGCTGGTGAATTCCATGGCATCTTTTGAAAGGCTGAAGTTAATAACCTGTAGTTTGAGCAGATTATCAATAAAATTATCTAGGAATTAATAATATAAAACTGTCATAAAATCAGAGACTATTTGTTAAATATTGCTTAAATAGTTATTTGTGTAAAACAGGCATGTTGGTGGAACGGGCATCTTGCCTGTTTCCTGCCCCAAAATTTACTGACTGCTGACAGCTGACGGCTCTATGCTTACTTAGCAACCGGTACCTGTTGGGTAATACAATGAACCCCTCCTCCACCTTCAGCCAGAATCAGACCATCCACACCAACAACCCTCCGCCCAGGGAAAACCTCACGCAGAATAGCAAGGGGAGCATCATCTTGGCTGGAGTCACCAGCAACTGGAACGATCACAGCATTATTAGCAATATAAAAATTCATATGAGCAACATCTAAGCCAAGAGGAATCTCAACAATCTCAAACTTACGTCCGCGAGCATCAGTACTTTGTTGTAATCGATGCTTAGCATCCCGACAAATCTTGTAGTTTGGATCATTCCTATCATCAGTGCTATGGAGTAAGACCAATCCAGGTGCGGCAAATGCGCAAATCCCATCCACATGTCCATCTGTCACCGGATCAGGTACGATACCACGACCTAGCCAAACCACGGTTTCAGCCCCGAGATAGTGCTTCAACAATCTCTCAACTTGAGACTTACTCATGGTGGGGTTGCGATTAGGGTTAAGTAAACATTCCTCAGTGGTGATAATAGTACCTTCACCATCTAATGTCACACCACCGCCCTCCAAGACTAGAGAGGATGAGTACATGGTAGTATCAAGATAGTGAGACAATCGCGCCTTTAGTAAAGCATCGTCGTGATAGGGGGGAAACTTACCACCCCAACCGTTGAAAGTAAACCCAGCTACCCGACGTGAACCCTTGCCGTTCACCAAAAACATCGGACCGGAATCCCTTGCCCAGCCATCGTTTACGGGAAACTCAATCAGTTCGATATCGGAACTCAACAAGCCCTTAGCCACACCCTTGTCTTGAGGATGAACAACCATCGAAACCGGTTCAAACTCATTGACAGCATTCGCCACTGCTGCCCATTCCCGCCTTGCCTTCTTCAGACCATACCCTTTCCAATTCTGAGCTGGAGGAAACACCATGATCGTGAATTCATGGGGTTGCCATTCCGCCGGAAAGAAAAAGCCATCCTCAAGGGGTGTTGTCTCTTGTAATAACGTCACTCCAGTGCTGCTATAGTCCGGCATTTCACTACTACTAACCTCAGTTCTCACCCTTGAGCAAACTGCTGACCAACCCAAGGCACTAGCAGCTGAAAGAACACTTAACTTTAGTAACCTTCGACGATTCAACATAGCGTTTATCTATTCTAGAGTACTTATCACTTGGGTAGGGAGTAGGGAGTAGGGAGTAGGGAGTAGGGAGTAGGAATTCTCCCATACTTCCCACCCTCCCCACACTTCCCACCCTCCCCATAGTTCCCACCCTCTCCACACTTCCCTCTCTCCCCACACTCTTCTTCTCTCCCCACACTTCCCACACCTCCCATACTTCCCACACTTGCCATGGTTTTCGATGGTTAATGCTAGCAGCGTTATCATAGAGTGGCTCAAATGTCCAGTGACAGGTGATCTGTTTTTTCTACTGATGGTCAAATTAAGGTAATTAGAGATTCTGTAATGCGGTGTGATTGCAATTACACCTTTGGGTAATGGGGAAAGTGTTTTCACCATTACCCTTCTTCCCCATAGAGAAAAGGTTCACTAATGTAAGCTATCAGCTATAAGTTTCAAGTTTCTAGTTTCAATTTTAATCAGAAGGTGTCTTTCCTATGACTAAAGTACCTATTACTAAAATAACTGACGAACTCAAAACCGAAATTTTCTACCCCGATAGTGATGGTAAACCTATGACAGAAAGTGATCCTACTCGGGATTATCTGATTTATGGCGTAGAAGCCTTAAAAAGTTATTTCAAAAATCGGGAAGATGTTTATGTTTCGGGTAACTTATTTATTTACTACCAGAAAGGAGAACCCGATCAGGTAGTCTCTCCTGATGTATTTGTGGTTTTTGGCGTGGAAAACAAACAGCGAAGAAGCTACAAGGCTTGGGAAGAAGGAGGAAAATTGCCCAGTTGGGTATTAGAAATAACCTCAAAAAGCAGCCGGAATAGTGATCAAACCACAAAACGCCAACTATACCAAACAATGGGAGTATTAGAATACTTTCAGTATGATCCTACCGGGGATTATCTTAACCCGCCACTTAAGGGATTACGTTTGGTGAAGGGAAAGTATCAACCTATCCCCAGCAAGCCCTTAGGGGATGGAGATTTTTCTATTGATAGTGAAGTGTTAGGTCTAGAGCTGCAAGTGCATCAGGTAAAACTAGAATTTTTTGATCCGAAGCTGGGGAAAAAGCTATTAAATTTTCAAGAACTGGAGATAGCTTATCAACGATCAAAGTTAGAGCAAACTGCCGAAGCTCAAGCCCGACAACAAGCGGAGTTAGAGCGAGCTGCTGAAGTTCAAGCCCGACAACAAGCGGAGTTAGAGCGAGCTGCCGAAGCTCAAGCCCGACAACGAGCGGAGTTAGAGCGAGCTACCGAAGCTCAAGCCCGACAACAAGCGGAAGAAGCGCTAAAGAATGCTATTTCCCAGTTATTAAGCTTAGGCTTGACTGTTGAACAGATAGCTGAAGCACTAAATTTATCAGTGGCAGAGGTTAACCGTCACATTTAAATTGGTTATTCCCCCTTACCTATTCCCTGTTCCCTATTCCCTATTCCCTATTCCCTGCTCCCTACTCCCTTGCTGAATGACCAATGACTAATGAGCAATTAAAACCTAAATTTTTCTACCGCAATACTAATGGTACACCAATGGCAGAAAGTGACCCTAACCGAGATTATATCATTTATGGCGTAGAAGCCTTGAAAAACTATTTCAAAAATCGAGACGATGTTTATGTTTCCGGTAACTTATCGATTTACTACCTAGAAGGCGTATATGATGCCGTAATCGAGCCTGATGTATTTGTAATTTTCGGAGTAGAAAATAAACTACGAAAACACTACAAAGTTTGGGAAGAAGGCGGAAAGTTTCCGAGTTGGATCTTAGAAGTAACTTCAATAAGTACTAAGGGAACTGATCAAAGGTTTAATCGCCAAACATACCAAGATATGGGAGTATTAGAATACATGCAGTATGACCCTGTGGAAGATTATCTCCAACCACCCCTGAAAGGATTACGTCTGGTGGAGGGAAACTATGAGCCTATAGCTAGCAAACCTTTAGGAGATGAAGATTTCTCGATTTACAGTGAAGTCTTAGGTCTAGAACTTCAAGTGAATCAGGGAAAATTAGAGTTTTTCGATCCAAAGTTAGGTAAAAAGCTATTAAATTTTCAAGAACTGGACATGGCTTATGAGGAAGCTGAACAAGCACTACAGAAAACTGAACAAGCACTACAGAAAGCTATTTCCCATTTATTAGGATTAGGGGTGAGTGTGGAACAGATAGCTGACGCTTTGAGTATATCAGTAGACGAGGTTAATCACAGACTGCAAAAATAACTAAGGTCAGTTTTGGATAAGAAGGAGCGAAGGGAGTAGGCTGAAAGTACTACCCCTCAACCTTCCCAAATTTCTTCCATAACCATGACAAAACCAGGCAGCACTGAATCATCCCCCTTGACCGTAGCGGGATTTTCCAATTGCTCCACATCAGCACCAGGACGGTAAATATACACCCGACGACTATTTGGCTCAATCAACCACCCCAACCTCGCACCATTGTCCATGTACTCCTCCATCTTGTCCTTGAGGTCTTTTACCCTATCACTGGGGGAACGCAACTCAATCACAAAATCTGGGCACAGAGGAATAAATTTTTTCCTTTGTTCTTTACTCAGGGATTCCCACCGCTCCAGCTTGAGCCAAGATGCATCAGGAGAACGATCTGCCCCATTGGGCAGCTTAAAGCCACAAGAAGACTCAAAAACTTTCCCTAGCTTTGTTTGGCGGTTCCATAACCGTAGCTGAAAATTAATGTCGGAATTTCTGTCAGATGTTTCACCTCCTGTTGGGGGCATAACAATTATTTCTCCGTCTAATGTGCGTTCAATACGTAAATCTCGATTAACCTGACAAAACTCAAAAAATTGGTCATCATCCATATCCAATGCTGGAGGCATCCTCAGCACAATGGGATTAGTTTCAACAGCTGTGGTGGCTACTGTCATGATTTAGCTACTTCCCGCACAAAAGAGTTTATTCTATTCTAAGATCAGTTTTGGTTAAGCGATCGCTGGCAAGAGCTTTTATAATATCAAGTTCGGTTGAATACCCATAATAAAATTGTGGGGAGATGGGGAGATGGGGAGATGGGGAGATGGGGAGATGGGGGAGATTTTTATTAAGGGTAATTATCCTGACATGATATAAGGGAGCTTTTTGGCTGCTTTGGCAACAAAAAAATGTAGGGGTTGGTTCATACTACCCCTACATTAAACGCTAATAATTTGTTAAGCACTTCTTGATGCAATAGCGAGTGGGGGAAACCCCCAAGACCGCGCTGCATCGCTAGTATGGTGGGCAAAGTAATCTAGTCTCGAATACTCAAAACAATAGAACTGTTTGTGCCCACCCTACTAGTTTTTGCTACTAGCTAGTCAACAGTAAAATATCAATCCTTAACGAGTACCAATAGAACGAGGACCAATGGATGGAGCGACAGAAACTATTGGAGCATTTTCTAGTGCTACTGGTGCTTCGTTGACCAAGGTTGGTACGGAGTTGCGGAGTCGTGCGATTAGCTGGACGGTGGTAGCGTCATAGATCTGAGTCACAATTTTCGGATACAAACCAATGCCGATAATTGGTACTAACAGACAGGCAATAATAAACACTTCCCGAGGTTCAGCATCAATCAAGGCTTCGTGGGCAACTAATTCCTTGTTTTCCGGACCATATAAAATCTCCCGCAGCATGGAGAGCAGGTAAACTGGTGTTAAGATAACCCCGATAGCTGCCAGGACGATCACTAATACTTTGAACAAGGAACCGTAAGCATCACTGGTCGCAAAGCCAACAAACACCATCACTTCTGCCACAAACCCACTCATTCCGGGTAATGCTAAGGATGCCATGGAACAGGTTGTCCACATGGCGAACATTTTGCCCATTCTCTTACCAACACCCCCCATCTCATCGAGCATCAAGGTATGGGTACGGTCATAGGTAGCTCCTACTAAGAAGAATAGGCTGGCACCAATTAAACCGTGAGAAATCATTTGCATCACTGCTCCACTCATGCCTAAGTCGGTAAAGGAAGCAATACCAATTAAGACAAATCCCATATGGGAAATGGATGAGTAAGCAATCTTACGCTTGAGATTACGCTGGGCAAAGGAGGTAAGGGCAGCATAGACAATATTGACAATCCCTAAAATTATCAATACCGGAGCAAACACAGCATGGGCATCGGGTAGCATCCCAGCATTCATACGGATTAGGGCATATCCCCCCATTTTCAGCAGAATGCCAGCCAAGAGCATGTGTACCGGTGCTGTGGCTTCCCCATGGGCATCTGGTAACCAGGTATGTAGAGGGAAGATGGGTAGCTTGACCCCGTAAGCAATCAGGAAGCCTCCGTAAAGCAGTAGCTGGAAATTTAGGGCGTAATCTTTGAGGGCGAGCGATCGCATATCAAAGGTTACGGTATCTCCATAGAATGCCATGCCTAAGGCAGCTAGCAAGATAAACAGGGAACCCCCTGCGGTGTAGAGGATAAACTTGGTAGCTGCATAGAGACGCTTTTTGCCCCCCCAGATTGACAGTAGCATGTAAACCGGAATTAACTCCAGTTCCCATACCAAGAAGAACAACAGCATATCCTGAACAGCAAATACAGCAATCTGACCACCGTACATTGCCAACATCAGGAAGTAAAATAGCTTAGGCTTGAAGGTTACCGGCCAAGCTGCCAGCATCGCTAGGGTAGTAATAAAGCCAGTCAGTAAAACGAGAGGCATGGATAAGCCATCTACACCTACTGACCAATTCAAGTCCATTTGAGGCACCCAGCTGTATTTTTCGACCAGTTGCAGTTCTGGGTTGCTCAGGTCGTACTGGGTCACAAAAGCATAGACAATTAGGGCAAAATCAATTAGCCCGATAATTAAAGAGTACCAACGCTCCCAAGTCCCATTTTTTTCTGGCAGAAACGGGAGCAGAAGCGATGCTGCAATCGGAAACAGAATAATTATTGTTAGCCAGGGGAAATCTGTCATAGTCAACTAGTCAGTCACCATTGGTCAAAATAAAATTGCAAATTGTTAATTGTTAATTGTTAATTGTTAATTGTGTATAAACAACTAACAATTAACAAAGCAGGTCAGGTCACACCTGAGACAATTACTAAACCCAGTACTGCGAGGAAGACAATTAGAGCATAGAATTGGGCACGACCGTTTTCTACGTATTTCAGTGCTTCACCACTAAGCAGGGTGAAAAAGCCAGTCAGGTTGACTACACCATCAACGATACGGTAGTCTACTTCCATAACTTGCCGTGCTAATCGACGGCTTCCCTGAACAAACAGCCGGTCATAAATTTCATCGAAGTACCACTTATTGAGAGACAGCTGATATAGGGGCTGGATTTTTTTAGCGATCGCATTGGGGTCAATCTTGCCCTGTAAGTACATCAGTACCGCAACGGAAATCCCAATCAGACCGATTCCCACGGAACTGCCGCCCATAATCAGAAATTCTGACCAGTCAAAGGCTTCTGCTTCTGCCACGACTTCGGCTATGGTTTCACTGGCTGGGTGGATAAATTCCTCAAAGTAGTTGTTAAAAGGAGTTCCCACCAAACCAATCAGTACCGATGGCACGGCTAACACTAACAACGGTAGGGTCATCGTTAAGGGTGACTCATGGGGAAACTCACTGTGGTGGTGGTCGTGGTGATCATCGTCAGCCTGAGCCTCAAGTTCCCGTACATCCATAGCACCAGGACCAAAAGCAGGTACAGCTACACCAGCAGCTTCCTTGAGTTGATGACGGATTTCCATCTCATTGCCCCGAAATTCCCCTTCAAAGGTGGAGAAATACATCCGGAACATATAGAAAGCAGTCATTCCAGCGGTCAGCCAGCCAATTCCCCACAGGAAAGGACTTACTTCAAAAGTACTGCCTAAGATTTCATCTTTTGACCAGAACCCTGCGAAGGGGGGAATTCCACAAATTGCCAAGGTTCCAATTAGGAATGTCAGGGAGGTAATGGGCATAAACTTACGCAAGCCTCCCATTAACCGCATATCCTGAGCCAAAATCGGGTCATGGCCAACCACAGCTTCCATACCGTGAATTACTGACCCAGAGCAGAGGAACAGCATGGCTTTGAAATAAGCGTGGGTCATCAGGTGAAATAAGCCAGCACCATAGGCTCCAATGCCCATTGCCATTACCATATAACCCAATTGAGACATAGTTGAATAGGCTAACCCTTTCTTAATATCATTTTGAGTAATAGCAATGGTTGCCCCTAAGAAAGCGGTAAATGCTCCCGTCCAGGCAATCACAGTCATGGCGACTGGAATCCCTTCAAACACGGGGTACATCCTCGCAATCAAAAACACCCCAGCGGCTACCATAGTTGCGGCGTGAATTAGGGCAGAGATTGGGGTTGGGCCTTCCATGGCATCGGGAAGCCAAACGTGGAGGGGAAATTGTGCGGATTTAGCCACCGGACCGAGAAACACTAAGACAGCGAACACAGCTGCCATGCCTGCACCCAGGTAACCGGATTCGACAAAGGCTTCCAGATTGGCTCCCATGGCATCAAAGTCGAAGGTGCCAGTTGCCCAGTAGAGTCCCAACATGCCTAACAGCAGACCAAAGTCTCCGACACGGTTAGTCACGAAAGCTTTTTGACAAGCATCTGCTGCTGCCTTACGGTCATACCAGAATCCAATGAGCAGGTAGGAACACATTCCCACCAGTTCCCAGAAAATATAAACTTGCAACAGGTTGGCAGAAACCACCAAACCGAGCATAGAGGAACTAAACAAGCTTAAATAAGCATAGAAGCGCACATAACCGGGGTCATGAGCCATGTAGCCATCGGTATAAATCATGACCAGAAAAGCTACGGTGGTCACCACTACCAGCATCAGTGCGGTTAAGTGATCGATGGTATAGCCCATCATTAGGTGAAAATTGCCAGCAGCAGCCCACTCCAGGGTGCGTTGATAGGGTTCATGACCATGAAATTGACTCCAGAGTATAGCAAAGGAGAACACCATGGACGCCCCCAACCAGGAGACAATAAATACAGCTAACAGCTGCCGCAGACGGTTTGTTGCTCTATTGAAGGAAATTAGCCCCAGACCAACCAGCATTGCCCCTGCCAAGGGAAACACTGGGATTAGCCAGGCATATTGATAAAGCGGTTCCATTGAAGACAGCCTACTTCAGATTTCGTTACTATTTTGGCAAACTGTAAACCGCTGATGTCTAAAGTTTTTCTTTTTGTTTGTCTGTAGAAGGCCAGATCCTTTAATCTCAACTGCACTATAGCAGCCTAGACCATGGACTCACGGTTGGCATTGGTTTGCGGTGACTACTACCAACAGCCGCCATCCGGTGAATAGGCCACTAAGGTCTCATATCTGATACAAATCTTAACCTTTTTAGTAATCTTCATTACAAAATATCTGATCAAAACGAGTAATCATCAGATAATCCCAATATTTGATGAAAATAATAAGAAAATTTAATTAACAAAAATTTATCTTTTTGGCACGGATACTTTCCCAATTCCTAGCCATGAAAGTGGTATAATATAACTTTTATCAATTCACAGGGACAGTTCAGGCACAAGAGTCAGAAACCAATTAGTAATTGGTAATTGGTAATTGGTAATTGGTAATTGGTAATTGGTCATGGGAAAGGGAAATTGGTCATGGGAAATGGTAAACCCACAACCTGGTTACCGATGACCAATTCAATGGCTAATTAGGTTAAGAGTCGCTAATTAGCTAATTAGTTTAAGTGAAGGTTTTAGGCTTTTAGGTTGAATGGCTAAGGGTGTTCTGACCCAGTTCCCTAGCGCCGGGTAAAGCAGGTCGGGTGTCAACAGCTTTCCTTGTGTACCATTACCCTCTTGCACCTAAGACCTAAGACCTAAGACCTAAGACCTAAGACGTAGAATTTCTCTAGAGGGGATATTGGCCGAAAAAGCTTTCAAACCTTGGCGCTGCCTTTTATCCAACTCCTTGGTCAAATCTGGGTATTGGCAGTGTGATTTGAGCAGCCTGGCAATTTCCCTGAGCAGCTCATCCCGACCTTGGAAACCTTCTATTCGTGAGACCAACTGACCTTGCTCAAAGAATAGCAATGTCGGTAGGGTCTTGAGTCGATAGGTATTGGCAAGCTTGAGATTGTTATCGGCGTTTACTCTGACAACCTTGACATAATTGCTTCCTTGAGTTTGGAATTCCTCAAGTATGGGGTGAACAAACCGGCAAACTCCACACCAAGGAGCCCAGAAATCAACGATAACTGGCTCAGAAGAGTCTAAAACTGTTTTTGAAAACGTCCGTTCATCAACAGACAATACCATGATTTTTTGAAATATAAGGGTTTTTAGATTTGTTTGGGATCATGCTACATCGAATCGGGATCATCTGAGCAACAGAAATGTCCTAATTACCAATTTACTTGGGCTACAGCTGTAATCATGAGGGGATGTACCCACCACAACAGCCCAGTAAAACCGATGACTCCTAGGTATGCCGGACGAACAAACTCCTGCCATCTCAGGAATTGACGTCCCTGGATAATTGCCAAAAAAGGGATTACGGATGTGCGAGCTTTGAGTGTACAAAAGGCTTCTCCATGCCGTGCCAACAACCGGCGGTCTCCATGCCAGACAGCGAAAAGATGGTGGAGAATTAATCCCACGGAGGTCAATAGGGTAAAGGTGCTACCAATCCAGAGGGTATGGGCAATACACCATATTACTTGTCCTACCATTTGGGGATGCCTGGTAACCCGCATAATGCCAGACTCATACAGATGGACTTGGGGCTTTTGAATCGCAGCAATTTCTAATAAATTAAACGTAGCTGGATAAAGAAACAAGAAAGAAATGACTGAAAGCCCCCATACTAATGACTTAATACCTGGCAGGTCCTGAAGGAGCCACAACTGTATACCATCATATCGATGGTTCAAAAAGTAAATAATTAATACAACTGCTAGCGGAAGACTCACTAAAGCAAAGACAATACGATAAAGCCTTGGACCAATTATTTGTTCACCCTTAGAACGCAGGGCGGCTAAACCACTATGAGCGATCGCAAAAGTCAATAGCAACCCAAACATGACAAAGTGGCTGACACTCAGCCAATTTGGAAATACCATAGGCAAGGGTGATAGATGGGAAATAACGCTCTATTATAGCAAAAAAGCGATGCAGAGGTGCGACCCGTGGCGAATTTAATTCGCCTACGGAAAAAGCACCATTACGGTCTTGGGGGTCCCCCCCATGAGCGACTGCATCAAGACGGAGTAGGAACTTGAGTCCTGGTTATGTTAGTTTCGATTTCAGCTCGCTCCTTTCTGTTAATGGTTTAGCCCTATGTCTGACCTACCTTTTTCTCTCGATCAACTCCGTATACTCAAAGCGATCGCTACTGAGGGGAGTTTCAAGCGTGCTGCTGATAGTCTATACGTAAGCCAACCTGCTATCAGCCTGCAAGTACAAAATTTAGAGCGACAGTTAGAGGTGCCGTTATTTGACAGGGGTGGACGCCGTGCCCAACTGACGGAAGCTGGACACCTGCTGTTGGACTATGGGGAAAAAATTCTGGCTCTATGCCAGGAAACCTGCCGAGCCATTGACGACTTACAAAGTCTCCAAGGTGGGACCTTAATTATTGGTGCATCTCAAACTACCGGAACCTATCTACTACCTCGGATGCTTGGTATGTTCCGACAAAGCTATCCTGAGGTGACAGTACAATTACAGGTTCACTCCACTCGCCGCACTTCCTGGGGTGTAGCCAATGGACTAGTGGATTTAGCCATTATTGGTGGTGAAGTTCCCCCAGAACTTCAAGAAACCTTGACCATTAGTCCTTATGCTGAAGATGAGCTAGTACTAATCTTGCCTGCATTTCATCCCATGGCTAATTTGGAGAAGATCCAAAAAGAAGACCTGTATAAGTTACAGTTTATTGCTTTGGACTCCCAATCCACCATCCGTAAGGTAATTGACCAGGTATTAGGTCGCAGTGGCATTGATGCTAAACGGTTTAAGGTGGAGATGGAACTTAACTCCATTGAAGCGATTAAGAATGCAGTACAGTCAGGACTAGGAGCTGCCTTTGTATCGATTACAGCTATTGAAAAAGAATTACAAATGGGGGTGCTACACAGGGCAAAAATAGAGGGGGTAGTGGTTAAACGGGTATTGTCTTTGGTGATTAACCCCAATCGTTACCTTTCCAAAGCAACAGAAGCCTTCTGTAGGCAGATTTTGCCCTTGTTTGGCTCAGTAGCATGGCACGGGCAATCCTTGGCACTATCAGGGATGGTAACTAATCCTAAAAATTTAGAAGTGGATAGCCCCCACGCTGAAGCTGGGGGTTGAAAGCGATGCAGCGCGGTCTTGGGGGTTTCCCCCGGAGACAAAACCTTAGATAGTGGAGCCTTTATAGTTAGCAGGTTATGCAGAAAAGGGTTAAATATTTTTTAATAAGGCTCCACTATCTTACGGTAAATTCAAACCACTCGCTATTGCATCAAGACAGGGTTGAAAACAAGTGACGAGATTTATTCCGCTGCCTACGAGAAGATCTGATCAGTAATGCAGAAAATTCCAGGGGCTTCTTCAAAATGGCGTGAGTTCACTAATATCTAACGACTAAAATAAACACAACAAGCAGTGACTTGCTAGAGCTTGTCAGCTGGTAGCGCCTTGTATTTCGTAGTGATCCTGTAAAACATGGAAATTTTTTGCACCCGTCCTGGCTGCCCAAATCCCCATAATTACTTTGATGATCTAGATAACAGAACCACTCTAACCACCACGGAGCAAAGGTACTGTAATAGCTGCGGTATGCCCCTGATTGTAGCAAGTCGCTACATTCCCTCCCAGCTGCTGCGCAAAGGAGGATTTGGAGCGGCATTTCTAGCACGCGATCGCTATACCCCTACCTTGCGTCAATGTGTCGTTAAGCAGTTCCAACCGTCTGGGAGAATTAGCCAGAGGGAACTACAAACTGCCCACAGATTGTTTGAGCGGGAGGCAACGGTTTTAGAGAAATTGGGCAGGCGTCACCCCCAAATCCCCGATTTGTATGCCTACTTTCCGTTGACGGTGCCGAGTCGGAAACCGGGTAAACAAGACCAGTTTTTCTATCTGGTACAGGAATATATTGATGGACAAAACTTGGAGGAAGAACTCAACAGCTTAGGAGCATTCTCTGAAGCCAAAGCCATAGAAGTGTTAACAGAAATTCTCAAAGTCCTCCAATTTGTCCATGACAATGGCTCCATTCATCGCGATATCAAGCCTTCCAATATTATGCGCGATCGCAATGGGCTTCTCTATCTATTAGACTTTGGTGCAGTTAAGCAACAGGTAAACCCAGGAACAACAGCGGCGAGGTCTACTGGTATTTATTCCATCGGATTTGCACCACCGGAGCAAATGACCGGTTCTCAAATTTACCCTTCAACGGATTTGTATGCTCTGGCAGTGACTGTGATGGTTTTGATGACTGGCAGAGAACCTAATGAACTCTACGAACCTGTTACCCATGAATGGAACTGGAGAAGTTATATCCAAATCAGCAATGAACTTGAGAGTATTTTCAATCGACTACTTATGCCAATGCCCAATCAACGCTTTCAGTCTGCTCAGGAGGTTCTTGATGCCATAAATAGTTTAAACATTGCTCAGACAACCCCTCAACCCCGTCACGGATCAGTTCTACCAGTATCCCCACCCTCCCGGCCCCACACCAGGCAACCACAAACCCACTCACCCCTATCCAAACCCCTTAGAGCAAAATTCTCTCTACTTGAGGTACTAGGAGCAGCTGCTTTTACTGGATTTGAGGGAGCTTTATTATTCATTGCTGCAACTGCTTTTGCTAAGATAGTCTCCTCCAACCCACTGGGTATGCTTTTATGGGGAATGAGTTTGGGAGGGCTAATTTATGCTCAATATCGCAGGTTTATTGAAAAAATTGACCTAGTGATTATAGGAGGCATCAGCTTGGGACTGTTGATACTTTTCCCGGTGTTGCGAGTCCAGCAGTCAATCCAGTTAGTTATCATAATATCAGTTCTAGCAGCAGCAGCAGCGATCGCTCTGACGGCACTTTTCCGGCTGGTATATCAACTGTTATCTCGAATACTATAGCAGGGGCGTTGCTGATTAATGGAATGATGCAGGGTAACTGACAACGGAACTTATGTCCGATGAAAAACGAAACGAGTGTTCTTTTGCTATCGATGGTGATTACGGTAGCTATGGTGTTGGGAGGCTTATGGTGGCTTCAGAAAAGTCAGATAATCACACTGCCATTTCCGGAGGAAACGGAGGAAGATGAACCTAGGGCTAAGGTAACTCCAAAAACTACAAACATTAAGCCTGAGATAATCATCGCAGAGCACCTTAGTGCCGGAGATAGAACCTTAATATCAACAGAGGTAACACCAGCCAAACAGGCAGCAGTCAAAGCATTTGCTTCTGGGAATTATGGTAAAGCGGCTTCCTTACTGGAGGCATCCCTTAAAGCTAAGAAAAATGATCCAGAAGCTTTGATTTACCTCAATAATGCTCGGATCGGTACATCTAAGTCTTATACAATTGCGATCTCAATACCTATTGGTGTAGAGGTAAATGCAGCCAAAGAAATGTTACGGGGTGTTGCCCAAGCCCAACAGGAAATCAATGCTACGGGTGGTATTAATAATGTACCCTTAAAGGTGCTCATTGCTAATGATGACAATGATACCAAGGTTGCTAAAAAAATAGCTAAAGCTTTTGTGGATAATCCAGATGTTTTGGGGGTTATTGGTCATTTTAGCAGTGAGGTCACCCTGGCAGCCGCAGAGGTTTATCAAGAGAATCAGTTGGTGGTGATTTCTCCGACTAGTACCTCAGTAACTATTTCAAGACTGGGTAATTATGTCTTTAGGACTATCCCTAGCGATCGCTTTTTTGGTAGCGCCCTGTCTCGCTACATGCTCAATCAATTAAATGTACGCAAAGCAGCTGTCTTTTTTAATTCCCAGAGCAACTACAGCCAATCTCTTGCCGATGCATTTACCACTGCCCTGTTTGCTGATGGTGGCGAGGTAGTGGGAGAGTTTGACTTTGCCAAACCTAACTTTAATGCTGGTGTTGATGTCAAACAGGCGATCGAGAAAGGTGCAGAAGTGTTGATATTAGCTCCCAATTCCGCCACCCTTAACCAAGGGTTACTAGTAGTGCAGGTCAATGATGGACGTCTACCGATGCTAGCAGGGGATAGTCTTTACAAACCCAAGACCTTGCAAATCGGTGGTAGGGATGCGGCTAGTATGGTGTTGGCAGTCCCCTGGCATATTTTGGGCGCTCCAAATTCCCCCTTTCCCCAAGCCGCCACGAAATTATGGGGTGCAGATGTGAACTGGCGCACTGCCTTAACTTACGATGCTACTCAAGCTTTAATCGCAGCCCTCAAACAGCAGCAAAGCCGTTCCGGTGTACAAAAAGCCCTATCCGGATCAGGTTTTCAGCCCCAAGGAGTATCCAGCAAAATTCGGTTTTTACCATCAGGCGATCGCAACCAGGCTGTCCAGCTTGTCAAGATTGAAGCAGGTAATCGTTCCAGCTTTGGTTATGACTTTGTGCCGATTCCTAGCAAGTAGAAACCGGGCAATATAGAAATAAGAGCGTTGCCCAATTTTGGAATAACTGATCAATATTTTTGCCATTTTGTCACCTGATCAGTGGTCAAATCTTGTACCATAAGTTATTTAGCTCAGTTATTTAGCTAAGTTATTTAGCTAAGTTATTTCCCTAATCAGGAGTATCCAACAAGGGCTTTTGTTAACTAGTTGTATTTAATTGTATTCAGTTGTATTCAGTTGTATTCAGTTGTATTCTACAGGGTCACTATGTGAACCACCGTTGATGGTTTTTCGTTGACCCTCAACCGTCAACCGTTAACCGTCAACCATTCCACTCATCAATTACCTTGAAAGATTACAAAACAAATTAGTATTAAGCATTATTCCGGATAATCAACTGGGTTAGCCTGTATAAAAATTATCACTAGCGTATGTATCAGAACAACGAAACTAAGCTTCTTGGGCTATCATTGATGATCTCCTTAGCTTTGGTATCAGGGTGTCTGTGGTGGTTTAAAGTGACCACATCTCCCTTATCTATCCTGGTATCGAACAATACGTCTTCAGATAAAACAAGCATACCAAATTACCTTAGTGAAGGAGACCATATTTTATTTTCTGATTCAACAACACTGGAAAAACAGCTAGGAGTAGAAGCGGTTACTGCTGGTAACTACGACCAGGCAGTTGTTAAATTCACGGAATCCTTAGACCTCCACCGTGATGATCCAGAAGCTCTCATCTACGTTAATAACGCTCGTATTGGGGACAAACCCTCTTACACCATTGCTGCTGTTGTGTCCATTAGTGATAACGTAAATACTGCCAAAGATATACTTCGGGGTGTGGCTCAAGCCCAACAGGAAATCAATCAAGCTGGTGGAATTAAAGGTATTCCTCTCAAAGTACTGATCGCTAATGATGATAATAATCCAGAGGTGGCCAAAAAATTAGCATTAAAGTTGGTGAGTAAGCCAGAGATTTTGGCAGTTGTTGGTAATTTCAACAGCAAGGTGACCCAAGCTACAGCAGATAGCTATGAATCCGGTAAATTAGTAACAATTTCTCCCATTAGCACTTCAGTAAACCTATCAGGAATTAGCGACTTTGTTTTTCGTAGTGTACCGAATGATCTCCTGGCAGCTAGAGCATTAGCTAAACACATGGTGCAAGACCTCAAGCAGCATAATGTTGCTGTTTTCTACAATTATCAAAGTGAGTCTAGTCAGTCTCTTAAGTCAGAGTTTGTAACCGCTGTCTTCTTGGAAGGAGGACGAGTAGTTAGTGAGTTTGACGTGTCTGAGAAAAATTTTAGTGCTGCTAAAAGCTTTAAACAAGCGATTAATCGTGGTGCTCAAGTTCTGATGTTAGGTGCTGATTCTAGCAGCCTTGATCAGGTACTAAATGTGGTTCAGCTCAATAGCAAACACCGCAATAGCTTGGGTCAACAATTAGTTATTTTGGCGGGAAATCAAGTTTACAGTACTAAGACATTGACAGTAGCAGGTAAAGATGCTGAAGGGATGGTAGTAGCATTACCCTGGCATCCCCTAGCCAAGCCTGGTTCTGAATTTCCCAAAACCGCTTATCAGCTTTGGGGTATTGATGTTAACTGGCGCACAGCTATGGCTTATGATGCTGTGCAAGCCCTAAGTGCGGCGATTAGACGTAATCCTAGTCGCACCGGAGTTCAACAAGAACTTTCAGCACCGAACTTTTTTGCTAGAGGTGCTGCTGCTCCGATTCGTTTTTTTCCATCAGGCGATCGTTATCAACCGGTCAATTTGGTAACAATTGAACCAAGTAATAGTTCTAGCTTGGAGTATGAATTTGTGCCAATTCCTTAAGCCTGATACCAATTTTATTTATGCCTGCTAGGGATGATGATGGGGAGATGGGGAGATGGGGACCCACCCCTAACCCCTCCCAGGAGGGGAATGGGGAGATGGGGAGATGGGGACCCACCCCTAACCCCTCCCAGGAGGGGAATGGGGAGATGGGGAGATGGGGGATGGGGAGATGGGGAGAGTATTAATATGTAGGAATATTTTTTAAAATTGGTAAGCTGATGTGCATTTAAATTGGTTATTTCCCGTTCCCTGTTCCCAAATCCCCTGTGTGGAACGGGCATCTTGTGTGGAACGGGCATCTTGGTGGAACGGGCATCTTGCCCGTTTCAATTTATTGTTTATCCCAACTCCCCAATCTCATGCTCAAATCCAACCAACTAGAGCGAGTAATGGGAGCACTGCTGGAGATGTAATCTACTCCTGTTTCTGCCACTGCACGAATCGTCTTTAAGGTAACATTACCCGATGCCTCAATTTTAATGTTGTTGTTGCTTACACGAATTAGCTTAACTGCTACCTCCATCTGCTCAACTGGCATATTATCCAACATGATAATATCAGCATTGTGGGTGATCGCCTCTTCTACTTCCGCGAGAGTTGTTGTCTCTACTTCTATGGTCATAGGATAGGGAATAGTATTACGAATTCGAGCGATCGCTTCCCCAATTCCCCCAGCCGCTTGAATATGATTATCCTTAATCATCACCGCATCATCCAACCCCATGCGATGGTTAATGGCTCCTCCCACTTGAGTTGCATATTTTTGCAATAGTCTTAAGCCTGGAGTTGTTTTGCGAGTATCCACCAACTGGGCAGGCAAATCAGCAATTTTTTCGGCATACTGACGGGTTAGGGTAGCAATGCCACTCAGACTCATAGTTAGATTTAAAGCTACCCTCTCTCCCATCAACAAAGCATCAAATGGTCCGTGAAAACGAGCGATGGCTTGGCTTGGCTGACAACTTTCTCCCTCTGCTACTAGGGGGATAAAGCTGACCTTTTCATTTAATAAATAGAACACCCGCGCTGCTATTGGCAATCCCGTGATTACACCTGCTTCCTTAGCGATCCATTGTCCGTTTCCAGAACTAGCTTCTTGAGTGAACAAACCTTGGGTGGTGCGATCGCCTCTACCAATATCTTCTAAGAGCCATTGATGCAGTAGAGGGTCTAACACTATTGGGGGAGGTAATATCGCCATAAGTCTTACCAAAAAACCTGGTTATTTTTTTTAGTTTTTAGTTTAACGAGTTATTATCTCAAGTTATCCAATAAATCATTTAATTTAATGTTTTTTTAACTTCATCCTTGTTTTTTAAAATATTTTCTACCCAAATTGTATCAGCTTTTGATAAAGTAGGAATATTTTTTTGTTTGTAGTCAATCATTAAATCATAGCGCCCTTGGTCATAAACTTGATGTAAAATCATTTGTAAATCTAGAAGCATTTCTGGATCTTCTGGACATAGAGGTAAAGGAAAAACAGGAATCACATCTTGAAGGTTAAAAGCATATAGATAGGCTTGAGGCCGTTGATGACTAGGACTAACTAAAATGTGATAGTCACGCTCGATATTATGATTTAAATTAATCAGTGAATTACCTTGACGTAGTAAATCTATTTCTACTAAATTTGTTTTACTATTTAAAATAAGCTGACGTTTGTTTTCATATTTGTTCCGACATTCTCCTACATTTTTATTGATAGGAGAAATAATTTCAATAGCCGTAACAACTTTTCCGGTACCAACTCTCCTAACTTCTAGATATCCTTGCTTAATAGTTTCTGTCAGAGCAAGTTCTATCGTTAAAGGTTCGGTAGAAGGAACTGCAACAGCTACATTAGACTCGGGATATCTGATCGTATTTTCAGAGCTTTTAGCAATGACATTATCAGGAATACCAATAAGCGTGGACTTTTCTCCACTAGTTTCGTAGATTCGCACTTCTACCGCAACTACATATTTAGGGGATAACTGTTGGTTTAATAAGCGAGCAATTTCCGTAATTAGCCAATGATGTACGCTTGACCAATAGGCTGAATTTTCTAAATAGGGATTCATTCCAGGGAATGGTGAGGGCATGGTTATTTATACTTAAACTTACGGGGTAACAGAGAAGCTAAAAGGAATAAGATCAAAAGACATTAATGCTGTAAAAAAAGGTTAGTTTTACTTAGTTTTGAACTTGGGATTGGTCACATCAAAATTGTAGAAGCAATGAACGCTCCACGCTCTGCCATAGTGTATAAACCAACGTGATGAGCAATTTTCTGGGGATGAATGGCTGTTTTTGGCAAACCCTGCTGGGCTGCCATCTCTGCTGAGAGGTCGAAGGTGGAACAGCCTTCGGTATAAACGGTAATGTCTTTTAATGTTGGTACCATATCATGATTGCGTGCTGATAGCATAGTAACCACGAAGTCCATGACGCAAATATCGGTACAGATTCCTACGACTACTAAGGCTTCCAGTTTGTGCTGGTTTATCCAGCTAATTAAACTATTGTTGCCAGTATCTACATCAATGGAACCGATAAAACCATTGATGCAGTCTTTTTGAATTAAAGTAGCGTGGGGATGAGTTTCTAGCCATTCCAGTTCAGGAACGAGCTTTTCTTCCCCAGACCCTTTTTCACAATGAGGAGGATAGGGAGGTTCTGGTTTGCCTGGTTCGTGGGTATCTAGAAAAGCTAAGACTGGCCAACCTTTGGCGGTGAAAGCTTTTGCTAGGCGATCGCTTTCTGATACCATGGTGGCTATTTGCTGATTTGGTTCTGTTGGAGCCAAAGGAGCAAAACCAACAGTGCAAAAGCCATTGACCACATCCACAACGATCAAACCCGTGGGGCGATCGCCAATAGTATAGGGCTGAGGGTCAATGGGTAAGGCGGCTTCAATTGCTGCTAAGGTGGCATCGGGAGTAGTTAAAGAAGTTACCATCAAAACCTCCTGGTTATTCTTGGTATCGACAATTTAAAAAGCTAAGTTATGATTTCTTACCCTACCGCGAATTCAGTAAATTTCCTAAGGTAAGGGGCATGATAGGCCAGAACAATATCTTGGTGAGGGACACCGCGTTCAACTAAGACGTTGGCAATCCCAACTTCTGTACCATCATTTTGAATCCAAATCTTATTATCTTTAAGGTCAATGTGAATTGTGGAACCATAAATACGGCGACGATTACTCCATCCGGCATGGACAAGCTGGTAGCGGTCTCTTTCGGTATCAAAGATTAATTCCACTTCTACCTCACCATAAGCGGGTTTGTGGCTGCTGTATTCGGTTAGAATCTCTTTGACGAATTGCCGATATTGCTCTAGTTTTGCCATTGAACAATTTCCTCCTTAGTTGGCTCGAATACAATCAATTTTAGTTGATACTCTTGGGTAATCATTTGAACGAAACGACGGGCAAAGAAGGTTTCATGAATTTCAAGAGGAATAGCTAAATACAATAATCTCTCTGGATCTTCTGCTTTGAGGGCAAAGCGATAGTTAAGGAATTGTCCCAAAACCGTATGGAATTCAGGGTGACTTTAGGCAACTGCAAACCCTGTGTGCTTCCTCACTCCTGGTGATTTAAAGCCTAGAACAATACGCTCTTTGGGAATACCTGCTTCTAGGAGTTCCCCAGCGATGCCATCCTCTGTCCCATCGCGATGAATCCAGATTTTGCCATCGATAATTTCCACATGAATGATACAGCCGTGAACTTGACGCACTCCCTCCCAACCAACTATCATTAATAGGTAGCGATCGCGATTAGAATCAAACACGCTATTTCGTTCAATTTCTCCATAAGAATAAGGAATTTGTGCGTAGTCAGAGATTATTTTTTGAATAATCTCCCGGTCCCGCTCTAAAGAGTCCATTTAATAATATCCTCCGCTTCAGAATCAAAAACCAAAAGACGAACTCGATTGTTTTTTATCAACAGCTCACCAATAGGTTCTTCAAACAATCCACTGGCAACCTCTTGGGATACGGCTAAATAAAGCTCTCGGTCCGGTTCAACTTCGGCGAGAACGTCATGATATACAATATACTGACCAATTGCTTTCTCAAGATCGTTCATTTCCGATAGACCCAGAAAACTTTTAATTTCAACAGCGATTTTGCGTTCGGCTCTCTCGGCTGCTAAGAGTTGCTCTGCTCCCAAGTCAACATACATATCCTTCTTACCCCATTTTAAACTGAGGGGATCGTCGGTAATTGTCCAACCATCTTTAATGAGAGCATTTTTGACACACTCGTGGTAAATGTCTTTAGCTGGCATATCTCCTTAAACACCTCATCCACCTTCATATTACAGTGCGATCGCTACTTGAGCTGCCAAAGCCCTGTGGCCAAGGGCAAATCCCCAGACTTTCAATTCTGTAAAATCTCGAACTCTTAAATTCTCCCAAATGAAGTTTATTTTAAGCTGACGGCTGACAGCTGAACGCGCACGCGTGAGCTTTTAGCTCACGGCTGTTGGCGTAGCCTGCGCGTAGCGCATATGCTTACATCCTAACTACCAAACTGTTTCAAAATTTAAACTAAAGCCAGGTAATACCTCTTCTGCAGATAGCGTCTTAGGAGAGCTTAACACCTTCACCTGTTGTTGGGGTTTATAAATTTCTACGATTCTATTTTTGGGATCGATTAACCAGCCTAAGCTTATGCCATTGTCTAAATATTCCTGCATTTTTTGTCTTAAGCTTTCCATAGTATCCGTACGGGAGCGTAACTCAAGCACAAAATCAGGACAAAGGGGTGGGAAAGTGTCTTGTTGTTCTGGTGTGAGTTGATTCCAGCGTTCTATTTTTACCCAACTGACATCAGGAGAGCGATCGGCACCATTAGGAAGACGAAAAGCACAAGAAGAGTCAAAAACAACTCCGAGTTTGGTTTGATTGTTCCAAATCACAAATTGTGCAGATAATTGTGCGTTGCGTTTTCCGGTATTGCCTCCTGTAGGGAGCCTAACAATTAATTCTCCATTAGCAGTACGTTCGAGGCGCTTTTCTCGGTTAGCAGTAGCGAGTATTTGGAATTGTTCTTCTGTAACTTTGAAGGTGGGGGGAATGTTAATAGTATTCACCTTAAATTACCAATAATTAGATTACCAATAAAAAATGAAAGCGAGCTGCACATCAAACCTGTAGGGCGCTCGCCAATAGTATAGGGTTAAGGGTGAATAGAGGGATAGGTTTGCACTGTTATCACTGCTTTTGAATAAGTGCTATTCATACCGCTATCTGATTGGGTTCTAACCTTAGAGAAAGTTGTGGAGATTTCCACCAACGCTCCCCCTGTACTAAGGTGTGAACTTGCCAACTGGGTGAGGTTTGGGGATAATCCCTGCGGTAATGTCCGCCCCGACTTTCTGTGCGCAATGCTGCACTTTTGAGAATTAAATGGGCAATATCCAGAAGATTGAAGGTTTCTGCAGCCGTTCGCAATTGCTGCTCGGCTAATGGTGATTCAAATTTAACTGTTTGGTTGGGCTGTAAATCCAGCAAGTATTGACTCACCTGAAAACCAGCCAATTCAGAGCGCCAGGAATTAACTTGAGCAAGGGCTGACTCTAACATTTCCTGGGAGCGACAAATTCCTGCACTTTGCCACATCAGGTAGGGCAAACTTTGCCTTACTGAGGCTATCTTATCGATTTCCCTTGCCCAGTCACCTTTTTCTTTTCTCAAGGGTAGGGATTCCGCCAGAACTGGATTAGGAGCTGTTTCAATCTCAGCTAATTGGGCCGCAAAAACCAAGCATTCCAATAAGGAATTACTCGCTAAGCGATTGGCACCATGAACCCCTGTACTAGCTGTTTCCCCAATGGCATATAGCCCCGGAATTGAGGTGCAACTGGTCAGATCGCAAGCCACTCCTCCCATCCAGTAATGGGCAGCAGGTGCAACGGGAATGGGCTGCTTTAAGATATCAATGCCCCAATGTTGACATACGTTAATAATATTGGGGAAACGATAGCGAATTCGCTCAGGGTCAATGGGTTGCAAGTCTAAATAAACATGGGCATCGCTAGGATCGCCGGAGGTTTTCTCTAAGTGACTAAAAATTGCCCGACTTACCACATCTCTAGGGGCCAATTCCCCGGCTGGGTGGTAATTAAAAGCAAAGCGATCGCCTTTCTCATCTACTAAATGTGCCCCCTCTCCCCGGACAGCTTCTGTAATCAAAAAGCGAGGTGCCCCTGGTTTGGTTAAAGCCGTGGGATGAAATTGGAAAAACTCCAAATCTCTGACAATTGCCCCAGCCCGCCAAGCCAGTGCTACTCCATCTCCTGTACTTACGGCTGGGTTAGTGGTCTGGGCAAAAACTTGACCGCCACCACCTGTGGCTAGGATTACCGCAGAGGCTTTTAGCCAAGAGATCTGACCTTGATAAAGGAGGCTAATCCCCTGACAATGACCAGTTCCTGGATTGAGCCATAAACTCAAAGCCACTGCGTGAGATAGCACCTTAATATTGGGACGCTCCAAAACTTTGGCAGTGAGCGTATCCACAATTGCTCTCCCCGTGGTGTCTGCGGAATGGAGGACGCGGGGACGAGAGTGAGCTGCTTCTAGGGTCATGGCTAGCTTTTTGCCTTTGCGGTCAAAGGCTACTCCCATCTTCACTAGAGAGTCAATGGCAGCAGAGGCATTTTCTACCAGAAACGTTACCGCCTCGCGATCGCAAAGACCAACACCCGCTCGCAGGGTATCCTCTAGGTGAAGCTCTGGGGAATCAGATGGGTCAATAGCAGCAGCAATTCCTCCCTGAGCCCAGTTGCTAGAGCCTGTTTTCAGGGTGTCTTTGGTAATCAAACCTACCTGCAAATGAGCAGGTAGACAAAGGGCTGCATATAGCCCAGCCGCACCACTGCCCACCACTATGATGTCAAATTGGGAGGGAGTGTTAGCAGATCGGGAAGACTCGTCAGGGGATGATTTAAACTCTTGCACGATAGGTCATATTTCACTAATCTGTGATTAATTCCTAAGCAGTTCTTAGTTTTAACAACACAAATTGCTTATAAACGCTCCAATATAACTTATAAAGGATATTTTTGTCAAGTAATTGTGTCAAGCTGCTCAGGGGCAGTACAGCACTACACTGATAACTCCAACATCCGTTGAATTGGTCGCAAGGCGGCTACTCGGATGTCCTCGGGCATAGTAATTTCTGGTGTTTTCTGCTTCATGGCTAGATACAGCTTCTCCAAAGTATTGAGCCGCATGTGAGGGCATTCGTTACAGGCACAATTGCTATCCATACCTGGAGCAGGGATGAAATTTTTCTGGGGTGCCCTCTTTTGCATTTGGTGAATAATTCCTGGCTCAGTAGCCACGATAAATTCTTCCGTTGAACTTTGCTGGATATACTTTAATAAACCTGTTGTGGAACCAATGTAACTGGCATGACGCAATAGAGGGGGTTCGCATTCTGGATGGGCAATAAACTCCGCTTCAGGATGCTGTATTTTGAGTTCAACGATCTTTTTCTCAGAAAAGGTTTCATGGACAATACAACTGCCCTCCCACAGGACTAACTCCCGTCCGGTTTGCTCCATGACATAGCGACCTAAGTTCTTATCTGGGGCAAAAATAATCGGCTGGTCTTTCGGAATTTGGTTGACGATTTTAACTGAGTTAGAACTGGTGCAAATGATATCGCTCATCGCTTTAATGGCAGCGGAGCAATTAATGTAAGATACCACCAAATGGTCAGGATGGGCTGCTTTGAAGGCGGCAAATTCTTGGGGAGGGCAACTGTCAGCTAGGGAGCAACCTGCGTTTAAATCGGGGAGTAGTACCAATTTATTGGGGTTAAGGATTTTGGCAGTTTCTGCCATAAAGTGAACCCCAGCAAAGACGATGACATCTGCATCTGTAGCCGCCGCTTGTTGAGAAAGACCGAGAGAATCGCCGATGTAGTCAGCAATATCTTGAATATCTGGCTCTTGGTAATAGTGAGCAAGAATAACTGCGTTTAATTCTTGTTTGAGGTCTTCAATCGCTTCAAAAAGGTCTTTGGGCGGATACTCCAAGTCTAGGGTTGTTTTTGGGAGGACATTTGTAAACATCGTATTATTTCCCTATTTCTGACTAGTTTACAGGTTTTTGAATATTTTCTTTCTTTAAGAATTATTAAATCTTCGGTAGCCCACTGGGTGGTGTACTAGTAAAATTACCTTAATTTCTGCTATCTTTCTGCGTATCTTACCACTTAGAGACCTTTTATCGCTACCCGATTCATCACAAGATCTGCATCACTCCCGGTCTAGTTGTAATTTTGTACCCAGAACCTGAAGGGGTGACGAAATAGCCTGAAAAGCTTTAAATGTAAAGCTTTCACCATTTTGTGCTAAAAAAAAGATAGGTCTCTTTTGTTCAACAAGACCTACCTATTGACAATGTTACCTGTATTCTACC